>JBBTZO010000014.1:0-11047 GCA_038061315.1 Patescibacteria group bacterium | reverse complement strand
TCTCCAGTGCGCCGAGAAGACCGGCCTACTGTCCAAGAGGTCCTCTTCCAGAACAGAAGAAATTAATATCTCAGAGTTAAGTTATAATTTTAGTATCCCATATTTAGAAATGGAGAATACAGATGATTGGAATCTGAGTATAAACCAGTTACTTGAAAATTTGAAAAGAGAGGTGACACATTCAGAAAAAATGGAAAAATCTGACCTAAAATATCCAATAGATATATATTACTTTAGGGATAATTGGATTATTCTTGATGGTGTTCATCGTCTTGCTAAGGCAAAAAATCTCGGTTATCGGAAAATAAAGATAAGAAAAGTTAGAGAAGAGGATATAGAAAAAATTAGAATATAAAAAATATGCCGGTGCAGAGCACCGGCATATTCTACCTCGACAAGACGTGGCTGCACTATTTGCAGTTTGTCCTCTTGCCGGGCATAGCGTTTGTTGTTTCGGGAGTAACCTTACGCATTTTTCACCTCCTGGTGAGCTCTTGTTGTATTTCTGAATCGAGCTTTTCTTTCAGTAGTTGAAAGGTTGCTTGACGTAAGAACTTGCACAGGTAGTTAGCACGCCCGTTTCCAGTTGCTTCTGCTACTTCGCGCGTTATCTGACATTGCCCCGCGCAAATACCCTCGATTGAGCAACCGAAACACTGAGGGTCATTACCCGGTAAGCGGCTTTCTACCAGTTCATAGTATGGACCGTTTTTCTCAAAAGCCTCTTCGAACCGATCTAGTGTGCCAAGAAGGCTTGTCGTATGTCCGCAAATGAACAGTTGACCCTCTGGATTCACTGATATATTGCGTCCTTTCGCGGCTTTACAGAAAGTTGTCATACCATCTTCAACACCATTTACTAGCGAATCGTAAATGGTGGTCCATGATCCGGTGTTTTCAATCCCCCTTTCCTGGCAAGCATGGCGTAAATCTAACAGCTTTTCGAGGCATTCATCTATTGAGCGATTTGCGTTTTTGACATTAATTAGATCAATGTCAGTGGCGATGCCTTCGAACCCCCTTTTCGAGGCCCAATCAATGAAATTTTCATCGATGAAATCGAAGTTTAGATCATTGATTGTTATGCTAAACCCGTCGAGTGGGTACCCTACTTCAGACATGATATCGATTGCTCTCAATATGTCCTTATGGGTACCTTTGCCATTTCGGTAGGTTCTGATGGCATCATTTCCCTCAGGGGGACCATCTAGCGATGTTGCAATGTAGACACCATATTCCTTAAGAAAAGAAGCTTGCGAAAGAGTCATAAGTGATAGATTTGTGTTCACGGATAGACTCGCTTCTGAGTCAAGGTCTTTGGTGTATACAATGGACCGTTGCATTACATCCCAATTCAAAAGTGGTTCAGCGGAACCAAAATGAACTGATAACGGACCATTACCCGCATTCCTAATAATTTGGGTGTAGCTATCAATTGCTAACTTTGCCGTTTCCCAGCCCATGATTTTTTTGGAGCCATGGGTTTCGCTGTTCTTCACGGAGCAGCTGTGTAGGCAGTGTTTGCAACCGAAGTTACAGGCTTCAGAAATTACGAGGTTCAAAAGTCTTAACTGGCCTCCACCTGGGATTAGCTTCATCCATTCTTTGTTACAATTTGCTATAACAGTACGCGCATTCTCCTCACCCTCCTCTAAGTAGTGAGCCTCTCTTAGTTCTTCTACTATGATAAGTTCGTTGCTTTGATGCTTTACGTTTGCATCAAACTTCTTGAGCATTGATAAATATGATGGCTCAAGAAAATTGAGGTTGCCCAGAAGAGAATGAAAACAAAGGGCGTATTCGTTAAACTCAATAACTTCCAGATGTTTCGAAACTTGCATTATAATCAGCTCCCGATGTAAAGGTTCATAAATTTCCCGCCAATTATACAAAATTTTTAGAGGGGAAGAAAACAGTTGACAAATAGAAGACAATTGTATAAAATGGACAATATAGTAAAATTGTCTACTAAACCATGGATATAAAAAATTTAATTACAAACAGAATAGAAGAAAAAGGTGAAGCTAGGGTTGTTGATATTGTTGAGGAAACATCATTTTCCCGAAAATATATTCATCGCTTTTTTGATGAACTCCAAAAAGAGGGCAAAATTACTAAAATTGGGACTACCAAGGTTGCCAGATATGTCTTTTCAAATCCTAAAGATATTGCTCAAGCAAAAAAAGGTATAACAAAAATTGACCTCCCTATCAAAAACACAGGCTTAAATGAGGATGTTATAGAGGACAAAATCAGGGAAGAAACCGGTATATTCTTTGATTTAACCAAAAATGTAAAAGGAATAGTAAACTTTGCTTTTTTGGAAATGCTAAACAACGCCATTGAACACTCAAAAAGTAAAAGCATACGAGTTACGATGTCACGATTCGAAAATAAACTTATTTTTGATATTTTTGACTCGGGGATTGGTGTATTTGTGAGCATCATGAAGAAGAAAGGTTTAAAGAGTGATCTCGAAGCCATTCAGGACCTTTTAAAGGGAAAGGAGACAACAGAGCCAGAGTCCCATACTGGACAGGGCATTTTCTTTACTGCAAGAATTGCCGACAAATTTATCATTTACAGTTCAAAGAAGAAACTTATCTTTGATAATGAAATTGGCGATGTTTTTTTGAAAGATTCTCCGGTAAGAAAAGGAACGAGGGTCCACTTTGAGATTGCCTTAAATTCAAAAAAGAAAACTGAGGATGTTTTCAAAAAATATACAGAGAAAGGTTCCTATGAGTTCAGTAAAACCGAAGTTATCATCCGTCTTTATAAGATGGATGTCGGGTATATATCTCGTTCTCAGGCACGCAGAGTGACTGTAGGTCTTGAGAAGTTCAAGTCGGTGCTTCTGGATTTCGATAAGGTTGATACTGTGGGGCAGGGATTCGCCGATGAGGTCTTTCGTGTTTGGCAGAAAAGGAATCCCGAGACAAAGCTCACCTATAAAAATGCCAACGAAAATGTTCTCTTCATGATAGAACGAGCATTATCAGGCTTTCAAGAAAAATAATTGACTCGTTAAGGTGGCTACTTGGCTATGGGTTTATGGCGCCTTAACTGTTTCAATCCATATGAATTTATTTTTAAGCAAGAACATTTTATACAAAACCGTTTTTTATACCGAAATATATGTTAATATATATAGCAAATAAACTTTAAATGTTATGCTTAGTGAGGTAAAAATAAAGAAAGAAGAAGTAGTTCTTGTAGACGAAGAAAATAACGTCTTAAAAACAGTGCTTAAGTCAGAGGTTCATAGCGAAGATACTCCCCTACATAGGGCTTTTTCCTCTTTTATTTTTAACGGGAATGGCGACCTTCTCATCCAACAAAGGAGCCACAAGAAAAAAACCTGGCCTATGGTGTGGTCAAATACCTGTTGCGGTCACCCAAGTCTAGATGAAAACAATATAGAAGCGGCAACCAGAAGGCTAGAGGAGGAACTTGGGATTGGCGTAGAAGAACTTGAAGAAGTGAGTCCCTATAGGTATCAGTTTGTGCAAAATGGTATAATGGAAAATGAAATCTGTCCCATACTTGTAGGTTTCACAAAGGACAATCCAAAGATTAATGACAATGAAGTTGAAAACACTCAATGGATCAGATGGGAGGATTTCTTGAGAGAAACCAATATCTACCCGGGTAAATACTCTCCCTGGTGCATGGAACAGGCAAAAATATTGAATAAAAACAAAAGATTTAGGGAAATTAGAAAGGCAAAATGAAAATCAAAAACAAAACATTTGAGTATAAGACAAAAAAAGAAGCCGACCACATCGACATAACAGAAAAGGTTGAGAAGTTTGTTGCCGATAGCAAAATAAAAGACGGTCTTGTAAATATTCAGTCGCTTCACACTACGATGGCCGTGATAGTGAACGAAAACGAACCGCTTCTCATAAAAGACTTGGAAAAGTTCTTGGAGAACCTATCTCCCAACAAGTGTGAGTACAACCATGATAACTTTAAGATAAGGACTGTCAATATGTGCGATGACGAGTGTAAAAATGGGCATTCCCACTGCAAAGCCATAGTGCTCCCGACAAGCGTTACCATGAATCTCATAGATGGCAAGCTTCAACTAGGACAATGGCAGAGGATTTTTATCAGAGAACTTGATAGATCAAGGCCTAGAAAAGTCCAGATACAGATTATGGGAGAATAGTTTATGAAAGATGACACAAAAGAGATAAAAGAGGTACTCACAGAGATTACGGGAAAGGTTGACCCTGCTATATATGAGCTTTTGACCTCTTCAGTTGAAGAAAAGTGTCAGGAGATTGCTAAATATCAGATATCTTGTGGCGGTAAAAGACTTAGACCGGCGCTAGCCATCATGAGCTCTGATATGTTGGGCGGAAAACTTGAAGATGTTCTATATCCGGCAGCATCGCTAGAGATACTTCATAACGCCACGCTCATTATTGATGATATTATTGATAATAGTGACTTCAGGAGAAACGACCCTACTGTTTGGAAGAAATATGGGACCTCCATGGCAGAGTGTTTCTCCATGGACTATGTCGTGTCTATCTTTCAGGGGGCTAACAAATCTTCGGAAAGGGAAGCGCTCACGGAAATCTTTGCAAAAACCTTGAAAGCCATAGTTGACGGAGAGGTGGCAGATATACTTTTTGAACGTTCGGGCAGAGAAGATGAGCCCTTTGTTGTAGAACACAGATATGACATCATTTCGAAAAAAGACTATTTTGATATGGTGGGCAAAAAGACAGCCACGCTTATCCAAGCAAGCTGTCAAGTTGGCGGTATATGTGCCGGAGGAAGCAAAGAACAGCTAGACGCTCTCATGGACTACGGTTGGGGTATAGGGATTTCTTTCCAGCTTAGAGACGATATACTGGACATCTTCGGAGACGAGAAATCATTTGGCAAGAAGATAGGCAAGGACATCATCAAAAAAAAGATGGGCAACATTATAGTTATCTTGGCTCTAGAAGAGCTGAAAAAAGAAGATAAAAAGGCACTTTTGAATATTTTAACCAGCGAAGGAGATATAAAAGACGAGGATATATCTGAAGCCATCGATATTATCAAGAAAACAAATGCAGAAGATAAGGCCTATGACCTGAGCAGGAAGTATGTGGATGATGCGCTCAAATCCTTGCAAAAATTACCTCAGAATGAGTCAAATCAAGCCCTGAAAGATCTCGCAGAGTTCATTATAGAAAGAAAACACTAAGATGATAGAAAATGTCATAGCGCATATCCAACGTTTTGCTACCTTTATAGAGCAAAACTATCATGTCAATCCTTGGCTTTTTATGTTCCTCTTTTTTGGAAGCGCTCTACCCCTGTACTTTGGCTACTATACGGTAGGCAGATCGGCCATAACTATCGAGGAGCATAAAATCAAAAGGAAGAAAATAGATACAGTTATGCTCAAACGGGGCGTATTTATCGCTAGTGCTGCTTGGGTGTTTCCCTATATTTATGTTGTATTTTGGGGGAAGCTACCTGTAAAAGGATGGATAGCCTTTGCGGGATTCGTAGCCGTCATGGGTATATTTTTTGTACAAACCCTTCGCTCTAAAGTCACTGACACCAAGAAACAAGCGGAATAATCCTTACGATTGTGCTAAAATAAATATATGAAAATCCTACAGAAAATCTGGGATGAGTTTGTGTATGGAGGGCATCTTGTGGCAGTTGGAGATATCTCTGCTATCTACGCTTTCTCCCTTATTTTAGGGATAAATATAGCATGGACATTTCTTTTAGTTGTATATCTCGGTGTTATGTCTATAAATTACTTCAATCGCTATAAAGAATTTGACCAAGACATTTTAACAAGTCCAGAAAGATCCAAAGAGTTAAGCAAATATAAGAAATTTCTTCCCTTAGTTGTTGTCTCGTTTTTTTTGATAATGGTTCTAGTTGTTTCACAGAATGCCTCACAAAAGGCTCTTCTTTTTATGATTTTTCTTTTCCTTTTCGGGATACTATATACAGTTTTTCTGAAGCGTCTTACAAATAAAATAATTGGCTTCAAAAACCTTATGACCACGTTACCTTATGCACTGCTCGTAGTTTTTCTTTTCATATATTATGATGTTTCTTTTACAATAGGGGGAATTCTCATTCTTTTGTTCTACTTTATGAGAATGTTTTTAAACACAGCACTTTTTGATATTAGGGATATCATAAGCGACAAGGGGGCGGGCTTGAAGACCTTTGCCATAGTTTTGGGCAAAGATAAAACACTGAAATTACTTGTCTTGCTCAATGTGTTGTCAGTAGCGCCAATTATTTATGGCGTATATACGGGGGTCTTGCCCTTGTTCTCCATAGCTATACTTTTCACTATACTTTATGCCTTCTACTATCTTAAAAAGATTAAGAGTAGTGATATTAACAAATCTTTTATGTATAATGTAATCATAGATAGTGAGTTCATTTTTTGGCTACCATATGTACTGATTGGGGGGTATTTGTTATGAAAGAAGATTACAACGAGAAGATAAAAAAATATTATAATCATAGTACCTTTTTTTACAGACATTTATGGGCAAATAAAAAAAATTTGGCAATGCATTTTGGCTTTTGGGACAAAAATACAAAAAACCTAAACGATGCATTAATTAACGAAAATAGATATGTGGCTGAGATCCTGGGAATAAAAAAAAGTGACACTGTACTAGACGCGGGGTGCGGTATTGGTGGATCTGCTATTTGGATTGCGGAGAATTACGGAGCTAAGATTACTGGTATCACGATTGTGGAAGATCATGTGAAATTAGCAGAAAAATATGCAAAAGGTAGAGGTGTGTCTAATCTGGTCAAAATTGAGTTAAAGGACTTTTGCGATACTAGACTTCCGTCGGGATCATTTAACAAAATCTATGGAATAGAAAGTATTTGTTATGCTATAGATAAGTATGATTTTCTTAAAGAAGCCCACCGTTTATTAAAAAAAGGCGGTAAACTTGCGGTGTGTGATGGATATATGGTGAAAGATGAGCTGACCGAAAAAGAAACAAAATATGTTCAGAACACATATAATGGTTGGGTCCTTGACAACTTTTCTTCCTATGAAGATTTTAATAATAATTTGAAAAAACTAGGCTATCACAATATTGAGTTTATAGATGTTACCAAAAAAATCATGAAATCTTCGGAAGAGGTATATAAATCATCAAGGTGGATTCATCCTTTAGTAATCTTACTGGAAAAATTACACTTAACTTCCGAAACTAATGTTTTGGCAGAACTAGCGTGTCAGGGACAGTATCATATGTTTAAAGATGGAGTTATAGTTTATGGGGTATTTATTGCTCAAAAATAATCTAAAGATACTATAAAATGTCTATAAATATAATTATTCAAAGCACCTTTGCAATATTTGTGATTCTTGTTGGGGTATCAACATCTCTCATGGTATTCAGCGCCAACAGGAGATCTAAAGCAAATATATATTTGTCCTTCCTTATTATTGTTGGTGTTCTAATAATATTATTAGATTTCACTACCTTTTTTGCGCCTCTAAAAAATGTAATTCAAATCGAGCGTGTCGTGTATGGTTTCTTGCCCATCAGCGTAGGTGCTCTTTATCTTGTTTCTTTAAATTTCCCAGAAAAAATTAAACATAATATATTCGCATCATCAATAATTGCATTTTATGTCGTATCTTTCTCTGCTCTATCATTGTTTAGTGATACCATAATTGCTGATGTAAAAAGAAATAATTGGGGTATTGAAATAATTGGGGGTCAACTAGAATTATTTTTCAGCACTTTATCAGTTTTGGCAGTTATTGCAATTATCTTGTCTATTTTTAGACGTTATAGCATGCAATCAAGAATGAATAAGCGGAAAATACAAGTTTTTCTGTATGGAATAATGGTATTTATAATAGCTGAGGCCATATGTATATTATTATTGCCAATATTCCACTTAGACCAATTCAGTTATTTGGGTGACTATTCTATAATTATATTTTTTATCTTCACTGCCTACGCCATTGTGAAGCATCGCTTGATGGATATCCGCACAGTGGTTGCGCGGTCGGTGGCATTCATTATTCTCTTAGCTTTAATAGGTGCATTTTACACCTTTACAACTATATGGCTGGAAAAGATTATCTTTGGTTCTGAGGGGTCCATAAGTTGGGGGCAGATTGCATTTAGAATAGCCGTAGCACTGATAGTTATTTTCAGCTTTCAACCGCTTCGGAAGTTTATTATTAAGAAAACAGACAAGATATTTTTCAAACAATCTTATGAGCCGGATGAGCTCCTGGAGGAGTTATCTCGTACTATGGGTTCAAGTATAGTGTTGATTGAACTTTTATATAAAGTACTTAGTATTTTGACCGAAGAAATGAAAGTCTCCAGAGGGTTTTTCGTCATTTTGAAGGATGAGAAAACTATAGATACCACTCAAGGTGTTGGTTATAAGAGAAGTCCAAGCCTAACTTTGAAAGAGATAGAAATTTTGTGTAAGGAAGGGGTCACTATCTATGATGAGTTGGATGAGAATTCAAAGAAAAAACCGATATTAAGAAAACATGATGCCTCTATATCTATCCCGCTGAGGACTAATAACAAGTTTTCGGGCGTTCTTCTCCTAGGCGAGAAGAGTTCGGGAGATATGTACAGCGCACAGGATATCAGCATATTTGAGATACTGGGTCCTGAGGTGACAGTGGCCATAGAGAACGCTAAGTCATATGAGGAAATCCAGCAGTTTAATGCGGTCTTGAGAACAGAGATACAAAAAGCTACGAAAGACCTGGAAAGCGCGAACCACAACCTGCGGGAGCTGGATAAAGCAAAGGATGAGTTTATATCTATGGCCTCCCATCAGTTGAGGACACCACTGACGGCCATCAAAGGCTATCTCTCCATGCTTTTAGAGGGTGATGCGGGGGAAATCAAGGTTGGGCAGTATGAGTTCGTTCAGGAGGCTTATTATGGCGCAACGAGGATGGTATCCTTGATAAATGACCTTTTGAATGTTTCGCGTATGGAAACGGGGCGATTCTTCCTTGAAGTGACAGAGTTTGATCTGACTAAAACCGTAGAAGAGGAAGTCAAACAGCTAGAAAAAGTTTCTAAAGATAAAGGGATAAAACTTGTATATCAAAAACATGGTCATGTCAGCTTGTGTGCTGATGAGATGAAGGTAAGGCAAGTGGTGATGAACTTCATAGATAATGCTATCTACTATACGTTGAATGGGAAAGTTATAGTGAATCTTTATGATGAAGGAAAAAATGTCCGTTTTGAAGTGTCTGATAATGGTATCGGGGTGCCGAAGGAACAACAGAAACACCTTTTTACGAAGTTCTACCGCGCTGCAAATGCCCGAAGTACCAGACCTGATGGTACGGGACTGGGCCTCTTCATGGCGAAAAAGGTCATAGAGGAGCATCATGGTGAGATAATCTTTCGTTCAGTTGAAGGTAAAGGTTCCACCTTTGGGTTCCGTATGCCCAAGGTATCTAAAGTTGCTCAAGAGAGTACATCTCCTTTTGATCCCAGTATTCCACTAGCAACACCGATAGATAAAGCCATAAAGGTGATGGATGAGAAAATAAAAGAAGATGCAAAAGAAGATAAAGAACCGGTGGTAGTAGGGAAGTAGTAGGGTTAGTTTGTTATAAAGTAAAAAAGGAGGGCCGCCCGAGGGTAACTCTCCTTTTATATTTTACCGAGAAGTCTTTTGGCTGCCCAGACATCACACTCGTCGAAAGACTTCACGGCCCTTTCCAGTGCCATACTCAAGATGCTTTTAACGACTGCTCGCTGTTTATCGTTCAGCTCATAGGAGCAAGCGTGTTTGGCCGCTGACAGCAGTATTTGACTGCCGTCCTTAAGCCTACCATCTACGCCGAGAATCTGGAGATAGAAGAAAGCCTTAATAGTTTCGTCGGCATTTTCCGACTTTTTATACTTTTTAGCCAAAGCGGGTACGACGCGGGTACTGAACCCGCTAGTAGTAAGTTCGAGGATTTCTGCGAGGGTTAGATCGTGGTCATCGGCTATATCTTGACAGTATACCCACTGACCGAAACCGATAATTTCTTTGTCGGTAAAGTCCAGCCCTCTCAAAAAATCCAGTATCCTTGTACAGCCGGCAGTACCTCCGCCGTATGCACATCTGCCGAACTCGTATACTTGACCTGCAGAGAAGTCATGCTTTTGCAAAATCCTAAACATGTCCAAAAACTTACTCACTTATGTCACCACCTCTCGGTTGCTGGATGTGCGCCCCAAAACTAAAAGAGTATACACTAAAAAGCAGAGTTTTTGAAGGTTTTTATAATTTAAAAAAAGAGGAGCCCCGAAGGGCTCTCCTTTGAAGAGCCCGTCAGGGCTATTAGCGTGAATATAGGGTCTTGAAGTCAAGGACCTTGAATGGGTTCAAGACGCCCTGATTGACAAGGATTCGGGCTATAGTCTCGAGGCACTGCGGGAAGTCTTCCCACACTTCCCCAAGAGGTCTTGTTGCTCGCTCCGTCTTGGATAACTCAAGCAGTCTGGTGCTATGACTATACCAATGGTCTGCATGTCTCCATACCGCTCGAGTTATGAATCCGCCCGAAGCATTATGTTTAGACGTCTCTAGTTCACGAAAGAAGGTGTTACATTCTTTCCAACTCGACGGAACCTTGACTGGCAGGATGCCGAGGGCGATGCCCAGCCTGAGCACGTCCTTGATGTCTGCAAGCTGTTTTTCATTCAGCTTGTCCGTTGATTTCCTTCCGGGAATCTTGGGCATAGACTTGATAACTATGCCAAGGGCGGCCTGAAAGGCCTCTCCCTTTAGAGTTTTCACCTTATATACCCAGGCATTTGCCGCACTTGAGAACTTCCACCATCCTCCGATGGTTGTGAAGTGTTCTACTCGTGACATGGTGCACCTCCCTTGATCGTATTGTTATGAAATGAAAGTATTTGATCTTTGGAGAATATATAATTATATCTCTTTATACAAAAAATGTCAACCGAAAATGTTTATATAATCTTAAGGCATCGAACATCTTGGACACATTCATCTAAAATGAAAGGAGATGAAA
>JBBTZO010000013.1:0-2622 GCA_038061315.1 Patescibacteria group bacterium | reverse complement strand
ATGGTATCCACCGACGGCATAACAGGTAGTGGAACTGGTGCAAGAAATACTATTTAAATCATCTGACGTTAATCCAACACCTTTATTTGAGAAAGTCGCCCCGCCATCTGTTGTTTTTAAAATGACACCCTCAGCACCCACAAAAAGACAATTGCTTGAATCAAAGCAGTGGGTTCCGTATATGGCTTTATCGGTAGCATAGTGCTCCCTTGAGGGCTGCACTACTCCACCGGTAAACTGTACTTCGCCAGCGTTGTAAGTATATTCAGAAGATGTATTTAAATTCCAGTCATAGATCGTGGAGGCCAAAACATTTTTTGGTAGAAGGGCGCTAACAGAGCTCAAGACTATCACGGTCAAATAGAGAGACAGCATTGCCATATGAAAATGGTGTGAGAAGCGCCACTGGTGCCACTCCCTGTACCAAGCCATTTTGTGGGCTTTCATATGCAAATGAAAAGTAGTATGAAACCTCAGCCAATTCAAAAAATTGACAGGCGTCATTTTATCTAATTTTTGAGATAAATTATTTGTTACAATAACCCCCCTCTTTCATGCTTATATCCTATTTAAATTATAGCACAAACGCGTTGGGTAACAATATAGTTGAATTGTTTAAATAAGCGAGACAGAAGCGAAGGCATAATATATATCGATATATATTTACAAATTAAGCCTATTTTTTTGATTTGGAGGAAGATTTTTTCTTTTCTTCAATTACTTTTTCATAAATGCGTTCAAACTTGGCTATGGTTTTTACTATGTCATGTTCACTAATTATTTTCAAACTCTCCTGAGCCATTTTTTCTAATCTTTTTTCGTCTTTTAATATCTTGTCCATCTTACCCGCCAAGTCCTCCGCACTTAACTCAAAGAGGTACCCGTTTACACCATTTTTCACAAGCTCAGGCAAGGCAACGGCATTTACCGCTAATACAGGGAGTCCTGATGCCATACCTTCCATGACCGAAAGACCTTGCAGTTCTGCCGTACCGGCACCTATATAGACATCTGCCAATGAATAAATTTCCCGGAGTTCACGATCACTAATCTTTCCTGTAAAGAAAACCCTGTCTTCAACTTTTAAAAGAACTGCCAACTTCTTAAACTCTTTTTCAAACTTACCATTTCCAACCAATATCAACTGGGCCTTGTGTTTTTTAAGATATATAGCAAGTGCTTCAAGTATCACATCCAGGTTTTTATCTTTTTCTATTCTACCAACAGAAATAAAAGTCGGTATGTTTTTAAAAATCTTATATTTTTTTAGCAGTGCATCGCTTACCGGTCTTTTTTTGAACTTATCAAACTCCATACCATTTGAAACAACTTCTGCTTTTTTATCATAACCAATATCTTTTATCATCTTTATGGCTATTTTTGAAGGGGCGGTAACATAGTCAAGTTTGTTATAAACCCTAAGAAAATCACCCCACATAACTCTTATCATTGTTCCTTCTGCAAAACTTGGCGCAAACTGGACTAGATTATCAGGCATAAAATGGTTCGTTCCGATTATCGGTGTATGTGTTTTTTCAGCCGCCTTTATACATGCTCTCCCAAGAGTAAAATGGTTTTGAATGTGTATGACATCCGGTTTAAAATCTTTGACAATTTTTCTAACTGCAGTGTAAATATCGGGTTTTACAATAACACGAAAGTTAGGATGAACCATCTTCACCGGAAGCGACCTTACCCTATGAATAGCAACTCCGCAGTTATCTATTTCCAGATGATCACCGAACTTTAGTCCCGGTGCTATAACGGCAACTATATGCCCTTTCTTTGATAAATTCTGAGCAAGACGCTGTGTAAAAGTAGCCGCACCGTTTAGGTTGGGCGGGTATGTCTCGTTAGCAATAAGTATTCTCATCTTCTTTTTTTCCATCTTTGAAGTAACCTTTCTTCCTCCTTTTTATCTATTGAAATCTCTCCGTTTTTTACTCTCATAAGCCTTCGGACTAAGATAAATGTTATTTGAGCAACAACTACTAGGAGTCCAACTCCTGTGATAACAAGTAGTGCACTATCTACTTTTTCCCACAAACCGCCAAAATGATAACCTATGAAAACCAAAACAGATGCCTTGATAAGTGTAGCAACGAAGTCAAAGATAACAAACTTGTACCATCTATAGCGAATAACACCCGCCGCTATCAGGATAGGGAAACCTATCACATGAGTTATCTTACCGACAATAATCAGCTTTTTACTGTGTTTGGTGAATGATTTCTCTAGATTCTCGACTTCTTCGACTGAAAACTTAAAAATCCTCGCCATTTTCGGCACAACTTTTGCTCCACCGAAAAAACCTATAGCATAATAAATCATATCAGCACTAAAGTCACCAAGGACATGTGCAAAATAGCCCCAGTAAAGATTAATATACCCCACCCTTGAGAGGAATCCCACTATCAAACCAACTGTTGGCCCCTCTATAAAAGAGCCAAGAAAAATGGCTACATACTTAAAGCTTATTATGTAATTATAAACATCCATTATGTGCTTATGCGCTTAGCTAATGTTTCAGACCTAGTTTATCAAAATTACAAGGATTTTTCCATATGATGTTCTGGAAGAGGACCTCTTGGACAGTAGGCCGGTCTTCTCGGCGCACTGGAG
>JBBTZO010000012.1:0-18337 GCA_038061315.1 Patescibacteria group bacterium | reverse complement strand
CAGGAGTACTCCGGAAAGAAAAAAGTATTGCCACATTTTATATCTATAGGCGAGAGTTAAAAGATGTAGCGCTGTAATGATAATAACGGGATATAGGATCTCATGTGAGATATTTCTGGAAACAAGTATATGGAAACTGGATATAGAAAGTAGAAAGGTACCAATATAGGCAAGTTTTCTATTAAACCACTCTTCTGTAAACTTAAAGAATATGAAAAGCCCAAGAAGTGACAATACAACAGATAAGAACCGCATATTGAATACCGAGTAACCAAATATTTTTCCCCAAAGATTTTGAAGTAAATAATAAAGATTTGTACATGCATCACTGTTTAGAAAATTTGCCGGATTGTTTAATGAAAAAATACGTTCAATATTTTTAAGTTCTTGTTCGTTAACTCCTACGCTGCCTATACCATACATTCTTGTGAGAAAGGCAAAAATAAGTATGACCCAAAGATAAGACCTTTTTAAAAGAGCATCTTTTATGCTAATCAAAAACGGCAAAACAGAACGCCCTGTCATTCCCGCGAAGGCGGGAATCCAATCTTTGGGATTTATTTTAAATAACAGGTTTTTCATTTCTTTTTTGGTTTGACGAAGACAACCAACTTATATCCTAGAAAGTTCCATGCCATTGTCAGCACAAAAGCAATTAGCGCGGCTACATTTGCAAGGGTCTTAGATTCCATGCTTGAGCCTTTTGCTAGATATATAATAAGACTGGCCGCTGACACATTCACTATGAAGCCACCTATGCTCACCATGATAAACTTCGCGAACTCTTTCTCTCCAGCTTCTCCTTTTTCTTTTGACTCAAAAACCCAGTGCTTGTTCCAAAAATATGAGTTTATAACAGCGCTGACAAATGAAATCCCCTTAAAAAGAGAATAATAAATACCGGCAGATAAACCGGTGATGAGTATTAGTAGATTTAAAACTCCAAGGTCAACGAAGGTATTTAAGCCGCCAGTTTCTGCAAATTTGATAAACTGATATAATGCTACTATTTTTTTGCCAACTAGTCTTGCTACAAATATCCCTACTGGTGGTAGAATAAGAAGCATAACTGCAACTAAAACATAGGTAGCGGGGTTTGTTACTCCAAAGTTTTTTACCATTATTACAGAAAGGGCAGCAGCAGCAGCACCAATAATAAGTGAGGCTTTATAATCTTTTTTTGAATCACCCATTTTATTTCCTTTTTGTCATTCTGGCTTACCAGAATCTATATTTAATTTTAATAAACCAATACCTAAATTGTACCAAAAAGCTTAAGATGAAACAATAAAATTTTCCATCCGATAAATATTATTTATTAGCCAGCTAGTTATTTAACTCGTCGTTGAGTGTTTTTTATCTAGGCTTCTGAATGCAGTTTGCTCTTGTTTAAATAAAAGCTCTGTGCTGCCGATAGGACCATTTCTATGCTTTCGAATGATTATCTCTGCTATACCCTTCTTGTCACTCTCAGAGTTATATAGTTCATCACGATAAATAAATATTACAACGTCCGCATCCTGTTCTATAGAGCCTGACTCACGTAAGTCTGAAAGTATTGGACGCTTATCTGGTCTGGACTCAACATTTCTAGAAAGCTGGGAGAGGGCAACGATAGGAACATTCAGTTCCCTTGCTAAACCCTTTAACGCACGGGAGATTTCGGATATTTCCTGAACCCTATTCTCTTGATTTCTTCCCTGCATTAGTTGTAAATAGTCTACTATTATAAGTCCCAATCCCTTTTCTGACTGTAAACGACGGGCTTTTGTTCTCATTTCTAGAACATTTATAAGAGGTGAGTCATCTATAAAAAATGGTGCCTCAGATAGTGTTGCCATCGCTTTTCCAATTTTTGGAAAGTCACTGTCATCAAGATTTCCCGTCCTTAGTTTCCAGCTATCAATCTTTGCTTCAGATGCTAAAAGTCTATCTACTAACTGTTCTTTACTCATTTCTAAAGAAAAAAGCGCAACCGATATTCCCTCATTTCCGGCTACATGCTCGGCAATATTTAGTGCTAACGAGGTTTTACCGACTGACGGCCTTGCTGCTATAACTATTAGATCACTTGGTTGAAGTCCGGCTAAAATATTATCAAGCTCCTTAAATCCTGTCGGAACTCCACGCAGTTTATCCTTGTCTTTATGAAGTTCATCAATTCTTTCAAATGAGTCCTCTAGTATACTTTTTATAGGAATAAACTTACCCTTAAGATGCTTTTCTGCGACTTTAAATATCTTCTGCTCGGCCTCATCTAAAACCCTAGAGGTATCCTCTTTTTCGTTATACGCCATAGATGTGATATCATTTGACGACTCTATAAGCCTTCTCAGTAGTGCTTTGTCGGCTGTGATTTTGGCATAGTGTACGATGTTTGCCGCAGATGGCACGGAGTTCACGAGAGTTGATATGTATCCGGCCCCCCCGACTTTATCTAAAAGTTTCTTCTCGGTAAGTTTATTTGTCAGTGTTACTAGATCTATTGGCTGATGATGTTCAAAAAGTTCTATCATTGTGCTATATATCATACGGTGTGCATCTGAATAAAAATCGTCTTCAGTTAAAATGTCTGCGACCTTTATAATCGCATCTTTTTCGAGGAGTATAGAACCCAATACAGAAACTTCCGCTTCCTCGTTATGTGGCGGTGTTCTGCCTTCTACTTCTTTTGACATCTACTATCCTTCCTACCCTCACCTTTTTGTCATTCCGGACTTGATCCGGAATCCAGTTATACTTGTATGGATCCTGAATCAAGTTCAGGATGACAGTTTTATTATCCTACGACTTCTCCACCCAAAACGTCCAAAAACTCATCAATGGTTGTTTCTTTTTTTGCTGTTTTTTTGGAGGTCCCTTCCTCACCTTCTAAATCTTTTTTGTTTCGTACCTGACCTATTTTACAAATCACCCTATATCCATGTCCGCAGACTTTCGATATAGCCTCTTCTACTATCTGTCTATTTCTTCTATCTTCTATTCTTTCTTTGTGAAACTTATAAGGAAAAACCAAGTGAATCTCGTCTCCCACAAGAGAGGCTTGAGACTCTCTGACAAATGCATGAATGGAGTTATTCTTTGACTTTATTTCAAAAAGCACTTGATTCCACTTTTCCATCGTGTCATCATCGCCTAGGGCTGTACCTTTTGTGTCTTTAACCAACTCATCTACAATGATCACCTTTTTGCTAACCTTCGTAACGTTTTCATCTTTTTTTCCCCCGTCATTCTGAGCTTGCGAAGAATCTTGAGATCCTTCGTGCCTCAGGATGACATTATTAGATAACACAATTGAGTTATTTTGTACTCCCATTGTCTTTAAGAGTGCCACCTCTAGCGACAACTGAGGATATAAAGATAGCCTAAAGTTCCTATTACACTCACTGAGTGTTTCTACTGCATATACATATTTTTTTATTAAACCATTGTCACTTAAATCACCTTGAATCTTCTCCCGATATCCATTCATAAGGCCCTTTGTTAGTTGACCTATGTCGGCACCCGCATCAAGAAGGTCTTCTAAAAACTTTAACGCTTCTTTTTTCTGTCCTTCTTCTACCTGCTTTATTAACTTTTCTATCTTGCCCGTGTCAACCATACCCAGAAGCTCACCAACTTCTTTTTCTGTTATTACTTTATTCCCCGCATTCATGGAAATCTGATCAAGGAAAGATATTGCATCTCTTAAACCGCCCTCACTCGCCTTTGCTATCACAGAAATGGCTTCTTTGTTTATCTTTATACCCTCTTCTTTTGCAATATTACCTATTCTATTTACCAGTTCAGGCTCAGAAATTCTTTTAAAATCAAACCTTTGACATCTAGAAATAACCGTCGCCGGTATTTTATGTATTTCTGTAGTTGCCATAACAAAAAGAGCGTGTTCCGGTGGCTCCTCAAGTGTTTTTAAGAGTGCATTAAATGCTTCTTTAGTGAGCATATGTACTTCATCTATAATAAATACCTTATATTTCAGCTCACTAGGAGTAAACTTTACTTTTTCTCGTAGGTCCCGTATCTCATCAATCCCACGGTTTGAAGCAGCATCTATTTCTATAATATCTAACGCAGTTTGTTTATTTATGGAAACACAAACAGAGCATTTGTTGCATGGATTTCCATCTTTTGGCTTTAAACAGTTCACTGCCTTGGCCATTATGCGTGCTACAGAAGTCTTACCTATGCCACGAGGTCCACAGAATATATAAGCATGAGAAAAAGTCGAGGTTTTTACAGCATTTTGCAAAACCCTCATTATGTGCCCCTGACCCTCTATCTCGCTGAAGTCAGCAGGTCTATGTTTTCTGTATAGTGCTATTCTCGCCACTAAAAACTCCTTACACTTGTCATTTCGACCGACACCACGCTAGTGGCAAGCGGAGAAATCCCTTTTAATTCGTATAAGAATTATAAACCTTATTGCAAGGGAGTTTAACCCTATTTTCTGTGTCTGAGTTGTTTATAAGATACTTTTTCTTGTGGACAGAGATTTATGTATACTTGTATCTCTTTATTATTCTTTTAAAATTGAGATATGGAAGAAAAAATAATAAAAACTCAAGTAAAAGAAATATTTACAAAGACAAAACTGCCGGGATGCGACTGGGTGATAAATCAGTATGTCGGTTGTGGGCATAACTGCAGCTACTGTTATGCGAGATTTATTAGTAGGTGGAAGGGTTACGGTGAATGGGGTTCTTGGATTGAGGTAAAAGTAAACGCACCGGAGCTTGTGAAAAGCAAATTTGTTAAAGGTAAAGTTTTTATGAGTTCGGTTAGTGATGCCTATCAACCAATTGAAAAAGAAATAAAACTAACACGAAAAATACTGGAGAATATGGATAAGAATGTTGAGCTATCTATACTAACAAAGTCGGATTTAGTTTTGAGAGATATAGACTTACTTAAAGATTTTAAGAATGTTGAAGTTGGTTTTACAATAAATTCATTTTCAGATGAAGAAAAGAACTTGTTTGAACCTGATTCTCCAACAAATGAGGACAGGATTAAGGCTATGAAGAGCTTAAAAAAATCGGGTATCAAAACATATGCCTTTATCAGTCCTATAATCCCAGACCTAGTCAATATAGAAGAAATCATTAATAAAACAAGAGATTTTGCAGACTACTACTGGTTTGAGATTTTGAATTTACGGGGCGCCGGAAGAGGATTTACAGAACTCCTGGAAAAAGAATATCCCGAAAACTACAAAACCATGCGCGATAGGGATTTATTTACTCAATATATAGATGAATTAAAAAACACCATCCAAAAGTCAGGTGTCAAAATAAAAGGCATTGAAATACATTAAAAGATTATATCTCTAGTTCTTGGATATCTTTACCTTTTTTATCCTTCACAATAGGGGATTCTTCACCAATAGAGTTTGTTTCTTTTTCTTCTTTCCCAATACTATCATCTTCCTCTGGCATATAAGCACCCTGTTTCTTTATATCCGGATGTTCCTCAATTGTTTCTGTTTTCACTGGCTCTTCTTCTGCACTCGCTTGAGATGCTTCCTTAACTGTCATATCTTCAGATATTTCAGGTTCAGCTACTTTAGGTACAACTTTTTTAGTAGTTTTCTTTGTTGTTGTAGAACTCTCCTCTTTGTCTTCAGTTTTTTTTGGTTTATCAAAGCTCTCTTTAACCTCTTCGAGTATTTCTTTGTTTTCTTCAGGGAGTTCCAGATTCTTCTCCTGTTTTGTTTCTTTAGATTCTCCGTGTTCATGGATGATGCTTTCAAGTGCTGCCCAAGTGCTTTCTTTATCTACCGGTACTATTATGGATGCTTTAGATCCCGGTTCACCTTTATAGTAAGTAACTGAAGCAAAAAGAACTTTATAACTTTTACCTTCAGCTAAAACAGTATAGTTTCCATTGTCATATGAGAGGGTACCAATCAAGTTTTTACGTTCTGTTGGGTTGATTTGTTTATATATAAGACTGCCATCGTCAGCGATTGTTAGTTTCAAAGTATCTCCCTCAACAAGTTTTGACTTTGAGGCATAGTTTGCGGGAACGGGATACTTTTTACCATCGGGGGCTACCATTTGCTCGCCATCAAAGACACCTTCTATGACCTTTCCTTCATTTAAAATAGACAGGTCCTTCGCTGACTCCATGTGGTCAGTTTTGCCTGTCTTTTTCTCTCCAAGTATATCTAAAAGTAAGTTACGTGCGGACTGTAGATTTCCCTCTGCAACATCAAGTAGTTTTTGTATTTGTTTTATTCTTTTATCGTCTTGCATTTTTATTTTGGTCCCTCTTTTTTGTATTTTGATTTTTTTACCTGCCCGCCCGAAGCTTTTAGCGTAGGAGGGTTTTACCCTCCTATAGTACAGCCTCGGGAAACCCTTTGTCAACCGTAATCACTCCATGATTACTAGATTCCCGCCTTCGCGGGAATGACGGTCGTTTATCTCTCAAACTTCTTAATAAAGCTCTTTTTAAATGTTTGAAATTCGCCTTTCTGGATTGAAGTACGTATATCTTCCATAAGTCTCATCATAAATCTTAGATTATGAATTGTTGTTAACCGAATTCCTAATATTTCATCAACTCTCAAAAGATGGTGTATATATGCCCCTGAAAAATTCTGGCATGCATAGCAATCACATCCCTTTTCGATAGGAGTCTTATTCTCTCTAAACTTAGCAGTTTTTAAATTCATCTTTCCTCTATAAGTGAAAACGGTTCCATGACGAGCCAGCCTGGTGGGGATAATGGCATCAAACATGTCAACCCCGCCCTCAACTGCTTCCAAAATGTCTTCTGGTTGGCCGACCCCCATTAAATATCTCGGTTTTTTTATCTCTAAATTGGGTATAACTGTATTTAAGACTCTATAAATCTGTTCTTTTGTCTCTACGACCAAGCCACCGATAGCATTGCCATCAAAATCTAAAGAGTTAATATATTTTGCTGACTCTACTCTCAAATCATCATAAATACCACCCTGCGCAATGCCAAAAACCGCCATGTCAAATTTTTTCTTGTCTGTGTATTCCTTCGCTCTTTTTGCCCATTTGTGCGTTATCTCCATCGATTTTTTTGCATACTCGTGTGTGATCTCTCCCGATACGCACTCGTCAAGAACCATAGCAATGTCTGTTCCAAGGTTGTCCTGAATATCTAATACTTTTTCGGGAGTGAAGGTGTGTTTTGAGCCATCAATATATGATCTGAACTCCACACGATCCTCATATATTTTCATTAATTTCGCTTTTTTCCGCACATCTGTTCCGAGCGAAAATACCTGAAATCCGCCACTATCAGTCAATATTGGCCTATCCCAGCCCATAAACTTATGCAAACCACCCATTCTCTTTATCAATCTATCTCCAGGTTTCAAATAAAGGTGATATGTATTCCCAAGCAATATTTGTACTCCGATATCTTTTAGCTCCTCGGGGTTAGTTGTCTTGACGGTTGCCCTCGTTCCACAAGGCATAAACACAGGAGTATCTATCTCGCCATGTGCAGTAGTGATTTTACCCAGCCTCGCCTTACCATCCTCTTTTTTTAGTTCAAATTTAAACTTTTTCATAAAATCAGTTTACCTCACTTTATATAAATCAAAAAGATACTTCATTTGTCATTCCGGACCAGATCCGGAATCCAGACTTTAATATTATAGATCCTGAATCGAGTTCAGGATGACAGTAGAGAATAGAAACCAAAAAGAGAACCTACATGTAGGCTCCCTTTTTGTAAATTCAAATGAATTATTTCAGTTCTACTGTTGCACCAGCTGCTTCTAGTTTTTCTTTTGCAGCGTTTGCTTCTTCAGGCTTCAAGTTTTCAGCAACTGTCTTAGGGGCGCCGTCAACTAGATCTTTAGCTTCTTTTAGGCCAAGTGTCTGGTTAATCTCTCTTACTGCCTTGATAGCACCTATTTTGTTGCTTCCTGCGGCTGTAAGAACTACCGTGTAGGCTGACTTCTCTTCGGCCTCTTCTGCTGGAGCACCTGCTGCCGGTCCGGCTGCTACCGCTATCGGAGCTGCTGCTGATACGCCAAACTTCTCTTCAAGAACCTTAACAAGTTCTGCCATTTCAAGAACGCTCATTTCTTCAATAGTTTTAACGAGGTCTTTAAACTTTTTTGGAACCTCAACATCTTTTTTAGGTTTCTTGACCGGCTCTTCAGAGACGGTTTCTTTCTTTTCTTCCTTAGCTGGTTCTTCGGCTGGTTTTTCCTCAACCTTTGGCTCCTCTTTTGGAGCTTCCTCTACAACGTCGGGTGTTGCTTCGCTTTTTTCCTCAACTATTTTTTCAGTTGTGGTTTCGTCTTTTACTTCTTCTTCGGAAGTCTCTTGGTCATCTTTTTTTACATCTTCATCTGCCATTTTAAATCCTTTCTTTATTGATTATGTATTAATTATTATTGATTAATTTACACTTCTTTTTGTTCTTTAATCGCATTCATAACACCGACTACGTTTCTAAGGCTTGCATGCATCACGCCAACAAAGTTTGACATCGGAGCATTTATTGATCCAATCATCTTCGCTATTAACTCTTCTCGTGAAGGCATTATCGCTAGATTCTTAACAGACATAGCATCTATGCTTTTACCTTCAAGTATTCCGCCTATAATCTCTAATGACTCATGATCTTTAGCAAAGTTGAAAACTACTTTTGCTGGAGCAACTTCATCATCATAACCGAATGCTACCGCAACAGGATGGTTGGCCAGCTCTTTTGCGTCCACATCCAGCTTTGCTTTTTTTACTGCCAATCCGAAAAGGGTATTCTTTATAACTTTAAATTCTATCCCCTGGTCTCTGAGCTTACTACGAACCTCATTTATCTCTTCTACAGTCAATCCCTTGTAGTCAGTAAAAACGGCTGCTTTAGACCTTTCCAGTCTTTCAGCAAAGATATCAACTAGCTCTTCTTTTTTCTTTTTTGTTAGTGCCATATAGTTTTCCTTACTCTTTTGTCATTCCGGACTTGATCCGGAATCTATGTATTATTTCTGGATCCTGAATCAAGTTCAGGATGACAAGCGGGCTTGTGCATTAAAAAATCTTTGGCTTTCGACCAAAGACAAATAAAAATTTCTGTTTTTACCTCGGTAGCATTCTTAATCCTTCGACTACGCTCAGGACGCTACTGTCTTTGGCTATATTTTTTTATAGTAGGTCTAGTTTGAAATTGCTTTCTCGCTAGACCTTCAAGTATTGTAGCAAATTACTTAACTTTCGTCAACAATTTTTTAAAAGTTGGTCTTATGGAGAACCCCCGAAGGGGCTCTCCAATGACCTTGACACTATACCTTGCGAACCGGGAAGTAATCGTTCGGCTTAGAAGCCTTCAGATTACGTCCACAGTACCTTTTGCCTTCGGCGCACTTCCCGTCATCGTAACACGGCGGACGGAGATACTTCGAAAGAGGCAGCAACTGACTGGGTGAGTAGTAAACCTCAAAACAGCTTTCCAGAAGCAGGCGCCCCAAGTTGTATATTTCTTCCTGGGCGCAGAAGCAGAGCCTTTTACCTTGCTCGTGAGCAATGGCGTTCAGGTTTCCACACTTCTGATAGCGGACCATTGCTCCATAAGGGGCAAGGGCGACAACGAGGCTGTCAGGAAGAGTCCCGGGAAGCGAGAGCCAGTCCCGTATTGTTTCTAGCGCTACGTCCTCGAGGCCCATTTCCTTTATGACCACTGGCATGTAGAAGTTTCCAGTGAACTCCGGCATGCTGCGGTTAATGGTCCGATGCCGCTGATCCTGGCCCATTGTCGCTGCCGATATCTCTATCTCCATTCTTATACTTGTCGTCGAGTTGTTCATCATCTCGGGAAGGAAGTGGAGTAGGTCGACCGGATGCATCTGCGACTTCCTGGGATCTTCGACTTTATCCCAGTCGATGTCAAAGTTCCGAACTCGCAAACTCGGAGTATCCATCACTCCGGCAGAGCTTGCTTCCGGAATAACGGGAAGTAATTCGCCCTCACGGCGAGGGAGATCATAGTACTTCTCGAGTTCCGGATATTGTGCTACCACCAGCTTAACAGCCCGCTCGGTGACATCCTTGACAACCGGCGTCCACGCCGCCTGATACATCGCGGCGAGTGCCGTTAAGTTCAGCGAGTGGTCAAGACCCGTCGGAAAGATCATCGAGATGAACATCCGCATCTGCTCCTGGGCCACCTTCTCCGAAGTTGTCTTGAGGGCCTTCGCGCCTATGTGTGGTCGCTCCTCCTTGAGAAGCTTGGCTGTTACTTCTGCGGCCGCGTCGATGTTCTCATGAAAGACACTTGTGCTTTTCCGGACGAAGTTCATAGCCACCGATAGCTGGTTTTCGTTGATTTCCGGCCAGTAGTGCATGATGTAGGCGGCAATTGCCTCGAAGTCGGGGTTCTTGAACATGTCGGCGCAGTAGCGGCCCGACATTTCGTCAGAATTATAGAACCTGTTGACGAGGTGAAGTCCGAACTTCATATTGCTAACGTCGATACCGGCGATAGCGAACGTTGCCTGCCAGTGCTGCCATGTGGTGTGATGCCCAGGCTCCCAGAGCTGCCCATAGGGATCGGCAAGCAAGTCGCCCATCTCCGGCGGTATACTGTTGTAGCAAGTCTTCGCCGCATGTGAGGCCAGAGCAATCGGATCCTGGTTGGTTAGTGCAATCAAATTAATGTCAATCATTAGCTTACTCTCCTTTGCTCAACAATTGTTTACAGATTGAGACCTAGCCGCTCGTTGCAGATCCTTTTTATCTTCTCGTGTATCTCGGGGATTTGAAGCTTTCCATAAATTGGAACTATACGTTCAGGAAACATTTCTTCCAACTCCCGGTATCCTCTTTCGACCATCCGATGGAATTCATCCTTCTCGCTCTCGATCCTGTCCGGTTTTTCTCCGTATTGCTTACATAAATCCACCAGTCTTTTCCGCGAAACTTTTACGCTAACGTGAAAAACAAAGGTGACGTCTGGCCTCAGATTACCCGTGGCCATCATGTTAAGTTTGTATATCTCTTCAACACCTAGCCCACGTGCCATTCCCTGATAAATCAGGGACGAGTCGATGAAACGGTCAGACAAAACCATCTTCCCCGAATTGAGTGATGGCCTGATTACATCCGCCACCATCTGCGCCCTAGAAGCTGCATAAAGCAGTGCTTCTGTCCAGTAGTTCATCCCTTTGTACTCGGGGTCAAGCAACAGATTGCGAATTTCCTCACCCACAGGTGTACCGCCAGGCTCTCGTATCCCCAAACATGGCAGTCCGTTCTTCTCCGCGACTTCCGCCAGAAGTGTCAACTGAGTTGATTTTCCGCTTTGGTCCGGTCCCTCGAAACTGATCAAGAATCCCTTTGAATCAGTCATTTCCCATACTCCTTAAGTCGTGTAATATTTATAGTGCCAAGGTTCGTTTTAGACAAAAAAAGCCCGTCCGTAAAACGACCCTCCTGCTTTTTTAAATCTTATTTCTACTATAAAAAAGAAACCAAAACATTACAAGTTTATTTTGATTCCGGCGATATCTCCAGTTTTTAATTATGAGGTTAATATAGCGGGGTGTTTTTCAATTCCCGGTACCGGAAAACGTAAACATATCTCCTTGACCCTTTTTCCACATTCACCTATTACTTTTTCATCTTTAATATTTTCTACAACCCGAGTGATAATATCTGCGATTTCTTTAATCTCTTTTTCTTTCATACCTCTTGTAGTTACTGCAGGAACACCAATACGCACTCCACTTGGGTCAAGGGGCGTTCTTGGATCATCCGGTATTACATTTTTATTTAAAGTTATACCCACTTTATCAAGCGCCTCTTCAGCTTCTTTCCCAGAGACACCTTTACTACCAAACACGTCAACCAAAACCATATGGTTATCAGTTCCGCCAAACATTATTTTAAATCCGTTTTTTGTCAGCTCTGTTTCTAAAACCTTGGCGTTTTTTATGACTTGTTTTGCATATTCTTGAAACGACGGCTGAAGTGCCTCTCCTAGCGCAACTGTCTTTGCGGCAATGTTGTTCATATGTGGACCACCCTGAAAACCGGGGAAGGTAGCCTTATCTATGGCTTTTGCATATTTTTCCTTGCACATCACCATGCCCCCTCGCGGACCACGAAGGGTTTTGTGTGTCGTGGTTGTGACTATATCAAAGAAGGGTACAGGGTTGGGAATGGCCTTGCCCGCTATAAGTCCTGCTATATGCGCTATATCTATCATAGAGATAGCTCCGACCTTCTCTGCGATTTCTTGAAACCTCTTATAGTCAAGTTGTCTAGTATATGCCGAAAATCCTGCCAAAATCATCTTTGGCTTTTCTTTGATGGCTATTTTCTCTAGTTCATCATAATCGATTTCGCCGGAAGCATTCGTTTTATATCGAACGAAGTTATATATTTGAGACGACAATGTTACGGGATGTCCATGAGTAAGGTGTCCGCCATGTGAAAGATCCATTCCCAAAACTGTATCTCCCGGCTCAAGTACTGCACTATATGCAATCATGTTTGCCGGAGCACCTGAGTGAGGTTGTACGTTTATATGCTCTGCACTAAATAGCTTCTTTGTTCTCTCTATAGCAAGAGTTTCAACTGTATCCGTGTTTTCTTGTCCGCCATAGTACCTCTTACCCGGATATCCTTCAGAGTATTTATTCGTAAAAATAGTACCTAAAGCCTCAAGAACCGCTCCCGATACATAGTTTTCAGAAGCTATAAGTTCCATTCCTTCGGTTTGTCTTTTCTTTTCCGCTTCTATTGCCTTAAAGATTTCTTTGTCGCAGTCTTTTAACATGACACCTCTTTTTATTTGACATTAAACAGCTATTCGATCTTTTCTTTCTCCACCAAGAGTCTTCCAAGTACCACAAGACTGTTTTTCGCTCTGCCAACAAATACCTTGAGTTCTGCATGTCGGACCAGCATATTGAAAAATTATTGGAGCAACTTCTTTGGCTTGTTCTAACATTTTAGTTGCCATAGCTCTGATTTCCCACTGGGCTCTAGTACAAGTTCTTTCTTCAAAAAAATGGAGCAAAGATCTGGCATTCATAGTAACTGTAATCTTTGTTTCTGCTGCATTGGGGAGTAAAAATCTAGCATCTTCTGGTTTTATTCCCAATTTACCCAACTTATCATAACCAGCGGCTATCTTTTCCATTTCGTCTTCAAATATTTTTAGTTTTTCTTTGTCTTTTTTGATACTCGGTGGACAAATATAGGTAAAACCTTCACCAAAATTCACATACCGTTGTGACTGTTGTGAGTAAGATGCGATTCTATGTCTAACCAACTGATGAGAACAAGCCCTTGAAATTCCAGATATAAAAAATGTAAAAGATGCATGTTCAAGCGTGGAGTGATGACCCGAAGAAATAAGCTCCCCTAAAAATCTAGTGACAAACTCATCTGATATTTGATCTTTTAAAATCAACGCATCATCCTTGTAGTAACACTGTCTTGCCGCGACGGCTATCGTTTTTTCTGGTTCGGGAGTATATTCTACCAGTAGAACCTGTTGCTTTACTTCCTTTGTTTTTCTTATTTTTATCTCCTTGATCTTATTTTTTTTGTTATTAAACCCGTAAACTTAAACTGTTTTCCTAGTCTTGGACCAGTTTGTAGGTGATAATTATTAGCAACGTCACCATATATAGCCGGGGGATTTTCGGTCATATGATAGAGCTCCATTGCACACACTGAATCACCATGCTTTAGTATAATATCTTCATGCGGAATAATCTCTAAAACGGCTGGTGATCCACAAGTACCATATTTGGGATTACTTCCCCAACCAGGATCAAAAAATCCTGCAAAATGAGAACGAAACTCACCCATACCAGTTGAATAAGCAACCATTTCCGAACATAGATGTGAACCTACCGAAAAAGCTTCATTAGTTGCAAGAATGTAAAATCCGCCTTTTCTCAATAATATCTTCCCATCTTTTGAGCGTGCAATAGGCTCAAAAAAGTTAAGGGGGTCGACATTTCTGTCAGCATAGTTTAGGCAACTTTGATTTGAAGAGTTTGCCATATAAGCAACTGGATTACATTTGAGATTGACTGTTAAAACTATTGATGAGCTCATACTTTTAACTTTTTTCCATGGAATTTTCTTGGACTTCAAATCATAAATAAGCCCATTTTTTTCATGTTCAAGTTCTATTTGATAAGGAGCAAGTCTACAATTTTCTATTGTACCCCTTGAAAACCTAAGCTGATTCAATGTCTGCCCCGGCTTAATCCTAACCGGAAAAGATTTGGCAACAACTATCATATAAAGGGGGCCTTTATATCCACAAGGTACTGAGTCATATTCGGGGTGATTATTGCAAGTCAGTCTAACTTGGAGATTAATCCTTCCTGAAGAGCTCTTGTTATTAGCACGAGCACTTATACTACCCGATAGTTTTAGTTTTTCTTCAACTGGAACAAGATAAGGAACTCCGAGCTCAAGAACATATTCGCTATCACCATTTTTTATAGAATAAAGACTTGCCTGTTCTGATTGCTCTTTTGCAAAAGCATAAACATCCCTCATCCCCGGCATAAAAATACCAGGAAGACGTATTACCTCACCTTCCGCAACCCGTAAATCTAGGCTAGCCGGTTGAATATTATCATCTGGGATCTTTCTGGGAACAATCATCCCTGATTTTATCATTGATTTAATATCCTGACTGGGCAATATGCCGGTTCCATTTGCCATAATAAATCCTAACCCTTCTTAATATTACCTACTAAAATACCACTGATAAACTTCTTTTGCAATCGGAACTGCAGTCACATCGCCCCCACCAGAACCTTCTACTAGTATAGTCAGTACAATTTGAGGATTGTCATATGGGGCAAATGAAGTAAACCAACCGTGCTGCAAACTCTCATTAGGCCCAAACTGCGCTGTTCCAGTCTTACCAGACACCGCTACAGGAAGACCATTTAAAGAACGGGCACTTCCCGCTACTACCGTTTGACGCATACCGCGCTTCACAATATCAATATTATTTGGCGATATAAATCCTTGATTGGCGATTTCCGGTTTTTTTGTCTCAATGACTTTATCATTTTCGTCAACTATTTCATTCACAAATCTGGGCTTGTAGAGTTTTCCGCCATTGGCGATTACACATGTTGCGCTTGCTATTTGAAGTGGCGTAACCAAAACATCACCTTGTCCTATTGCCATATGATAGGTGTCGCCGAGATACCAGTCTTCATTTTTTATCTTTTCTTTCCAAACTGGATCAGGGATAGAACCTTTACTCTCTCCTCCAATATCTAGTCCTGTTTGTTTGTCAAATCCAAAAAGATCCAAATAATGTTTCATTAGGTCGGGTCCCAATCCTTTAATGTTTCCATACCCACCACCAATAGCATAGAAAAATGTATTAACTGATTCGGCAATTGCTTTTATTATATTGGTAACACCATGACCGCCTGCTTTCCAATCCGGAAATATCCATTCCCCGACCTTAATACCACCTGTAGAGTTAACTGTAGAGCTTTCATTGATTGTACCCTGTTGAAGAGCCCCCGCGGCAATAAATGGTTTTATCACTGACCCTGATGGGTATTCGCCAGATATACCTCTGGCAAGTAGCGGATTATTAGGATCATTTAAAAGCTTATTATAGTCAGCACCAGATATACCCTTTGAGAAGAGATTATTATCATATGTAGGAATGTCTACATAAGCCAAAACTTCACCCGTTTGAGGATTCATGGCTATCGCCGTTGCCTTAGTTGCTTTTACTCCCGCCATTACTTTCTTCATTGTGTCTGTCAATTTTTGTTCTAATCCAAAGTCCACAGAAAGCACAACACTATTCCCAAGCTTAGGCTCTTCTTGACCTAAAAACTTTACCACCTTACCCGTTGAGTCTACTTCATACTTTTGACGACCGTCTTTACCTTTTAGTGTATTCTCATAGGACTCCTCAAGCCCGGTTTTTCCAATATAGTCAGTGAGCATATATGTATCTTTTTTATCCTTCAGTTCCTCTTCGCTAATCCTGCCTACATAACCCATAGCATGAGAAAGTAAACCGCCGTCCAGATATTCACGAACCGGATTAACGGGAACATTTATCCCTTTTAGCATTTTAGAGGCAATAATAAATGAGTCATCTTTGGATATTTTTTCTTTCAAAAGTATCGGTTGGGTATAGTTTATTCCCTTCTCATCAACTTTTTTCTGAATTTCTTCAGCCGGTATATTCAATGCTTTAGCAGCCTCTGAAATTACATTTTTCCTCTCATTCTCATCCCTTGAAAGTTCACTTGGGATAATAGTTGCTTCGTAGTTTGGGGTATTTTTTACTAACTTAACATGGTTTCTGTCATAAATGATGCCGCGTGGGGCCCTTATAATATTCCCCCTGTTTCTGTTTTCCTCTGCCAAAGTTTTATTTTGATGTCCTAGAAAAATCTGTAAATATGCTGCCCTTGAAAGCATAAGCGAAAGAAGCAATAAAAATGTTAATCCTATAATCATAAAAGGCTTCAAGTTTCTATCGCTCTCTATTTTGGGCGCCTCTCTGTCTGCAGGAAGAATATGATAAATCCACCTCTCGCTATCTTTGGTCTTTGGCTCACCCATGCGCCACTTTTTATTTCCGCCCTCAAGACCCACCAAGTTTTTAAAGATATCTTTTCTTTTTTTTGCCATTATCTAATCCTCACATCGCCAACCTTCTCTTCCCACAAGAAAATCTTTTTTAAATAAGGGAATACCAGGAAAAAAACTCCTAAAGTAATAGCCGTTTGACCTATCGAAAAGACAAAGCCCGATAAAGTAAAGTTCTTTGACTGATATGAAACTATTGCCCAGAAAGTTATATAAAAAACCAGAGCACTTATTGCCAAAAAAATACTGGCAAAGGTAGTTGATATTTTTGAATGATCTTCATCAACTATGAGACCTGATACAAAAACTATTGCCATAAATACAGTCGTGTATATACCAAAAGGCCCCGCCGACAGTATATCCAGAACGAAGCCCGTAACAAAGGCAAAGACATAAGCTTCATATATTTTTCTGTATAACGAAAAAGTTACTATGAGTATTAAAACTATGTTGGGTGCAAAGCCAAAAAGATCAAAACGGCCAAATACCGCAGACTGAAGATAAACGGTAATAATGAAAACTAGTATGTTTATTAGTATTATCATTATTCTTTTATGAGCTGAACTCTTTCTAAGGACTTAAAATCTATAAGGGTTCTGAGTGATGCTGTCTGAAATATAGAGTTATTTTTCTTTGTTATATTTTCAACTTTTCCTATAACAAGACCTTTTGGATACTCTCCACCCAGACCTGATGTAACCACTGCCTGACCTTTTTTTAGTTCTGTTTCTTGCGGTACTTGATTCATTGTAAGTCCTATACCGACCTGACCTTGAACAATACCTGTAGCACTAACTTCGGGGATTTGTGCCGGAACATTACTCATAGGATCAGTAATAAGAATTATTTTTGATGAGTTAGAATATACTTCTGCTACTCTCCCTATTAAAAAACCCTCGGCCGTTGCCGCCATCTTTTCTTTAACGCCATCATTTGCGCCTTTATCTATAATAATGCTCTCTCTTATATTTGTCGGGTCAAAGAAAGATATTTGAGCAGTAATAGTCTCAAATCCACTTACGTGCTTAAAGTTCAGCTCTCTTTTGAGCGCTTCATTTTCTTTCTCAGAAACTGCCATACGAGCAGACTCTGACTCTAGCTCATTTATCCTAGAACGAAGTTCTTTGTTTTCCTTTTGTAGATTTCCAATGTTACCTATATTAGAGAATAAGTCTTTAATCCAGCCCGTTGAGTTAACAAAAACCATTCCAACCGGTTGAAAAACCCTAGTCACTCCAGAGTCAACAGAGGAGAAAGAACCTTTTGATTTAAAAAAAAGCAGAGAGAAAATGATGATTAAAACACTGAAAAATATTAGAAATGATATTTTTTTCATATTTAAACTTTCGGTGATTTTTCATACTGGGTTGTCACCAAGACATCCTTCAAAGACTCTATATCTTCAAGAACTAGTCCCGTACCACGAACTACACTTGTCAAAGGGTCATCGGCAATATGAACCGGCATCTTTGTGCTCAACTGTAACAACTTATCTAGGCCACGAAGCAAACCGCCACCACCAGCTAAGATGATACCCCTATCCATAATATCTGCTACAAGCTCCGGTGGTGTTTCTTCTACGGTCATCTTCACAGAGTCAACTATCTGAGCGATGGACTTCGACATTGCTTTCATAACGTGGTCCGTTGAGATAGTAATGGCTTTTGGAAGTCCTGTGACTAGGTCTCGTCCTCTCATCATCGCCTCTAGCTTCTCATCACTCGGATACGCAC
>JBBTZO010000011.1:0-12104 GCA_038061315.1 Patescibacteria group bacterium | reverse complement strand
GACCTTGTGAGCGAAACGAGGTCCGACCCTCTTGCGGGAAGACTTTTTTGGTAAATAGAAACTATTAAGTTATAATCATATTAAATGTCTATTCATGAAGAATGCGGGATTTTTGGGATTTTTGATCCGAGCGATGACGCTGCTCGGATTACTTACTTTGCTCTTTTTTCTCTTCAACACAGGGGACAAGAAGGTGCCGGGATAGCCACCTCAAATATTAAGAAGCTGAAGATAATAAAGAGCCAAGGTCTTGTTGCTCAGGTTTTTAATGAGGAAAACTTGGGTCTTTTGGATGGAGAGATTGCGATAGGGCATACCAGATACTCAACAACAGGTGCAAATAAAAAGGAAAATGCTTCACCAATCCTTATTGACTGTGAAATAGAACAGTTTGCGATTGCTCACAACGGGAATATAACAAATACTTTGGACCTGAAAAAAACTTTGCCGGAAGGGGTATTTCAAAAAACAACTACCGACAGTGAGATTTTAGGTCAGGTTATTTCCCATTCTCAGGGAAATACCTTAGAAAAAAAGATTTTAAATGCTATGAAAAAAGTAGAGGGTGCTTACTGCGTAACTATCCTTACCAAAACAACTCTTTATGCTTTTCGCGACCCACACGGTTTCAGGCCTCTCAGTTTAGCAAAAATAAACGGTAGCTACGCCATTTCCTCAGAAACTTGTGCATTCGGTATCATTGGTGCTGAGAAGATAAGAGATATTGAACCGGGGGAAGTCATCAAAGTTACAAGAAACGGCCTAAAATCATATTTTTCTCCTAAAAAGAAGAAATCCTTTTGTATTTTTGAGTTTGTTTACTTTTCAAGACCAGACTCACTCATTGGAGGTCAGTCGGTTTATTCAGTTAGAGAGCGGCTCGGGAAAGCTCTGGCAAAGACTTGCCCCAAGGATGCAGACCTTGTTATGGGCGTCCCCGACTCGGGAATACCTGCTGCTATAGGATTCTCTATAGAAAGCGGTGTGCCTTTCCGTGAAGGATTAATTAAAAATAAATATATAGGGAGAACATTTATTAATCCGGAACAAGTGGAAAGGTTGAAAACTATCAGGCTCAAACTAAACGCTTTACGAAGTGTTATCACGGGCAAAAAAATAGTTTTAGTAGATGATTCTATTGTCAGAGGAAACACGATGCGACAAATAGTAACATTCTTAAAAGAAAAGGGAGCAAAGGAGGTGCACGTACGTATTACCTGTCCACCTATTATAAATCCTTGCTTTTTTGGTGTTGACTTTCCAAGCTCCGATGAACTTTCGGCACATGAAAAATCAAAAGAAATGATATGTGAACAGATAAAAGCCGACTCGCTTGAGTTTATTACTCTTGATGATATGGTGAAGGCCACGGGTTTTCCTAAAAAGGAGTTCTGCCTAGCATGTTTTAATGGTGACTATCCAGTTCCTGTAAGATTAGCCGGAAATGCAAAGCTATCTCTAGAGTTTGCAGGAGAAGATGAATAAATCCGAACTAACTTTTAGGTAAATTTGTCTGCATTCAAGGTCAGACCTTGTTAAGCGAAAATTTAAAAATTGAAAATTCATTGAAAATTGTGAATTGTTAATTGATCATTGGTATATCAAATTCATTTGATATACTGTGCTAAACCCTTTACAATTAAACAGTAATGAAACAGTTAATTGGCAATGTATTGAAAAGAAAACCGAAAGACCCCGTCTATGTTGCTCTAGACATAGGGACGGAGTTTGTTAAGGCTCTGGTTTTTAAGATTGAAGGGGGCAAGGCGGTGATTCGCGGTGTAGGTCGTCAGCGACAGCGACTTGGTGATATGCATGGCGGTGCTGTGACGGATATTTCCGGTTGTGTTGAAAACTGCGCTAAGGCTCTTGATGTCGCAGAGGAACAAGCCGGAATGATATCTGACTTTGCAGTTATCGGTATAGCCGGTGAACTAGTAAAAGGAACAACTACTGTCGTGCACTACGAGAGACTGAAGCCAAAGACAAAAATTGACTATAATGAGCTCAAAAATATCGTAAACAAGGTACAGTGGAAGGCCTTTGATCAGGCGCGTCAGCAACTAGCCTGGGAAACGGGACATGAAGAAGTTGACGTGAAACTGGTGAATGCTTCTATAGTTGACGTTAAAATAGACGGTTATCGTGTGACAAACCCTATGGGATTTCAGGGAAAAGATGTAAGTGTGGGAGTTTTTAATGCATTTGCACCATTAGTACATTTGGGTGCGCTTCAGACCATAGCTTCTGATCTTGATCTAGACTTACTTTCCATAGCAGCTGAGCCATATGCAGTAGCAAAAAGTGTCGGCAGCGAAGAAGCAGGTGAGTTTAGCGCGATATTTATAGATATCGGAGGTGGAACTTCCGATGTGGCAGTGGTTCGAAATGGCGGTCTTGAAGGGACAAAGATGTTTGCCATCGGAGGACGGAGTTTTACCAAAAGACTTTCACAAGTTTTAAATGTGTCATTTGCCAAGGCAGAACAGATAAAACTAGCCTACTCCAAAGGAGACTTAGAAGAAGAAAGTGAGAAAAAGATTCGCGAGGCACTAGAGGCTGATGCCGAAGTGTGGCTTTCAGGGATAGAACTTTCATTATCTGAGTTTTCAAATATAGACTTACTTCCGTCTAGGATAATGCTTTGCGGAGGTGGTTCGGCATTACCTGAGATTAAAAAAGCGCTAGAGAAGACGGGTTGGTACAAAGACCTGCCATTTGCAAAGAAGCCGCAAGTGAGCTTTATAAGTCCACAAGAAGTAAATAATGTAATAGATAAAACAGGCGAAATCAAAAATCAGCAAGACATAACACCAATGGGACTTGCAAATCTAGCCTTAAATATTGAAAAAGAAGAAGACGTTTTACCCTCAATTCTGTCAAAAGCAGTAAAGGTGATGCAAAACTAGTGTATATGTAACGTTAAGTGTAGAATATAAAAAGCCATGGAACGAAAAATATTATATTTAGAAATAGATGAAGAGATAACCTCAGTTATTGATCGTTTGAAAAAAACGGCCGAGGCTGATATCCATCTGGTTGTGCCAAAAGAAGCGGCTCTACTTCAGAGTATTGTAAATCTGAAGCTTTTAAAGAGGCAGGCGGATAATCTTGGTAAACAAATCCAAATCATTACTCATGACAAAGTTGGCAGAAACTTAGCTGAACAGGTTGGTATCCATAGTGTTTCTAGGATTGGTGAGGAACCAAAGGCGGCTACGGCAGCTGTCATCGAGCCACCAGCAGAGGTTGTTTATAAAGAAAAAGAACCGGTTGTAGAAGAAACGAAAGAAGTAGTTTTCAAAAAAGGCGCAGTTCTTAGTAAAGGCGCAAAAGAGGGCTTGGAAGAGGAACCAACATCAAACGTTGCTGGTGCAAAAAAAGATAAAAAGGGAGAGGGCGTTCAAAAGAAAAAGATGAGCGAACTTTTGCCGAAGTTTCCCCACAAAAAGTTCATTATTATTGCCTCGGTTTTAGGTTTATTCCTTTTGATATTCCTGTATGTTTACGTTCCCATGACCAATATAAAGCTTAAAATTCTTTCAGAAAAACAGGACATGACAGCCGAGTTCGCTATAGATAAGGAAGCAAAGGATGTGAATCAGTCTTCAGGTACTATCCCCGGAGACTTGATAACAGTTGATAAAACAGTGACGAAAAAGTATCAAGCTACGGGAAAGAAAAATGTGGGGGCAAAAGCCCAAGGTTCTATTACGGTTAGGAATAGTTATAGCACTTTATCCCAAACACTTGTTGCCGGTACGAGATTTGAAGCAAATGGGCTTGTCTTTAGAACTCAGTCGGATGTTGAGGTGCCTGGTTATACTGACTCTGGCGGAGGCAACATAACTGCCGGAACTGCGAACGTTAGCGCCGTAGCAGAAAGTCCAGGCGATCAGTATAATATATCTTCATCATCTTTTCATATTCCTGCATTTGCCGGTACGGCAAAATATGACAAGATAACCGGGGCAAGCGTCGGAGCGATGTCTGGCGGGTCAACCAAAGAGGTGAAGGTGGTCAGCGCGAGTGATATCTCTGAAGCTAAAAAGGTCTTTGGCGAAGACGCAAAGAATGAAGTCAAAAAAGAAGGTCAGGACAAGATGAAAAAGGATGAGACTTTAGATGATAATGCCCAAAAGATTACCATTGGAACACTTTCTGTTTCAAAAAATGCTGACGATGAAGCAGATGAGTTTTCGGTTTCAGCGCCTGCTTCATTTAAAGGGCTTGCTTACAAGAAAGATGACCTGACAAAAGTAGCATTTGAAAACTTTAAGGGTAAAACGGGTCCAAATAAGCAGATACTAGAAGAAAAACTAGACTCAGCCGACATTAGTTTTAATGATATCGATCTTGAAAAAGGAACAGCAACGGGTGAAGCTAAGGCATCGCTTCATATAGGTATGAAGATAGATGAAAAACAGCTGAAGGATGAGATTAACGGAAAAGGCGAAGGCAAAGCCAAGGAATATATTGAAAACTTGGAAGGTGTAGACTCGGTAGAGATGAGCTTCTTTCCCGGTTTTTGGAAGAAAGTTTCTCGTTTAAAGAGTCATATATATTTCAAAACAGAGTTTTCGGAAAAGCAGTAATACTCCCGTCATTCCGGACTTCCTGCCCGACTGAACAGTCGTTCGGGCGGGGTTCCGGAATCCAGGTTTTATTGTATATATCTCAAGGTCATGTTTCAGAATGACAAAAAGAAGGAATTTAAAAAATATGAGTAGATTTTTAGCGCTAGACATCGGGGAAAAAAGGCTTGGTATAGCCCATAGTGATGATGCTGGCAGCTTTTCTTTTCCTTTAACCACGCTAAATGTTGATGAGAGCATTGAAGCTAATTTGAAAAATATAATACAAGAGGAAAAACCCGAAAAAATAGTCATTGGGTTACCTCGAAATATGGATGGAAGCTTGGGTTTTCAGGCAGAAAGGGTCAAAGAATTTGTAAAAAATAATCTGAAAAAATACGAAGAAATGGTTGAATATGAAGACGAGTCTGTGACAAGTCTTGAGGCAGAAGGGGTTATGAAAATGGAGGGGAAAGATCCGCGAAAAGAAAAAGGTTTAGTAGATATGTATGCGGCAAAAATAATATTAGAAAGTTATCTAGGGAGAAAGTCTTGAATACTGAGTTTATTCAAAAAGAAAAAAAGATGTGGATTAAAAAGAAAAAGTTTCTTATACCAATTATTTTTGCCATCCTTATCTTTTTTGGTACGATTTTTACCATATTTTATGTTGATTCTGCAATCAAAAAACCCATGTCCCAAGGTGCTGAAGAAGTGCAGTTTACAGTTGAAAAGGGAGAGAGCACTACCCAGATAAGCAAAAAATTGGAGGAGAAGGGTCTTATTCAAAACTCATTTGTATTTCTTCTATATTTAAAATACAAGGGTCAAGGAGCTCAGGTTCAGGCAGGCGACTACAAAATAGCCAAGAATCTGACAATGATTCAAGTGTTAGATATTATTACTCAGGGAAAGATTACAAACAGGAAAATCACTATACCTGAGGGTTGGACAAACAAACAAATTGGAGAAGAAATGGTGAAAAAAGGTATTGGCACTAGTGAAGATTTCAAAGCAGCGCTTAATAAAAAATATAGCTATGATTTTCTAAAAGAGAGTCCGAACGGAGATATGCAGGGATTTCTCTTCCCGGAAACTTACTTTGTTTCCTCAAAACCCACCTCAGAAGAAGTAGTAGAGAAAATGCTTAAAGAATTTAGCACAAAAGCCGACCCAAAAATAAAAAATAAAGCCGGAGTACATGGCCTAAGTTATTACCAGATTTTGACCCTCGCTTCTATCATAGAAAGAGAGGTAACAAGTAACGAGGATAAGAAAAAGGTTGCGAGTGTTTTTCTAAATAGATTAGATATCGATATGAAGCTGGACTCTTGTGCTACGGTTGAGTACGTTTTAGGCACAAACAAAAGGATTTTATCAGATGATGATATTAGTATAGATTCACCTTATAATACTTACAAAAATGGGGGCCTTCCACCGACACCGATAGCAAATCCGGGACTTGACTCTATAGAGGCGGTACTGGAGCCTGATAATACTGATTACCTTTATTTCTTTTCCGGTAAAGACGGAAAGACATATTTCTCTAAAAATCAAGAGGAGCATGAGGCCCAAAAGGCAAAGTATCTATGAGGTGCTTATTCATTGACATTGGAAGCGAAAAATAATATAATCTTGTTCGTATCTTCAAGGGGAACGATTACTAAATAAGCGTAGAATAAAACCCTCTAGATTACAAAAAAATGAAGAAAATATTTAGGCCAATAGGCCAAAACATTCGAAAAATATCCCAAAAGGCAAAGACGCCGCTTAAGAAAGTAAAGATGCCCGAAAAAGAAGCATCTTTGGATTGGGTTTCTGGGAAAAAAGATGGTGCAGGAAGTATATTTAAACGTTCAACCCGGCGTTTTTCTCATTTTGCAATAATGTTCATATTTATCCTTGTGATAGCAGTTGGGTTGTTCACAAGGCCAACAAATGAGAAAAAAGAAGAAAACCCGTATCTCTTTGGTTACACCGATGAACAGGTTAACGAAGTGACCTATATTCAGTCTGTTGCAACCATTGGCGGTGTTGTTGATGAAAAAATAGGCCAACAGGCATACGAAGTTGCATCCAAGAAAGATACGGCCCCTGTTTTGGCAGTGTCAGGAAATGGTTTTATATCCAAACCAACATTGTCAGAAACAAGGAGTACGGGTGATAAACCAAAAAATGACATTCAGGAGTATATAGTTCAAAATGGAGACACCTTATCAACGATTGCCGCTAAGTTTTCTTTAACTTCTAGTTCAATAAGATGGGCAAATAACATAGAAGATTCAGACTCGGTAAAGCCCGGTCAAAAATTTCTTATCCCACCGACTATTGGTGTCTTATATTTGGTTCAAGAAGGTGATAGTCTTGAGTCTATTGCCGGTCGATTTGGCGGAAGTGTTGCGATGATAGTGGCACAAAATGATCTATATGGGGAAGATATAAAGGCTGGTATGAGAATAATGATACCTGACGGAGTTGGACCAGAGGAAGCGGAGCCGGAACCCGAACCAGAGCCCGCTGTACCTACTCAAAGAACGAGAGTAGCTTCATATTCAGGCTCTTCCTATAACAGGTTCCCATATGGTTGGTGTACTTACTATGTAGCATCCAGGCGCAATGTACCGTGGAGTGGCAATGCAGGTGACTGGTATTGGAATGCCCAAAGATCAGGATATTCAGTAGGTAGAGCGCCTTCAGCAGGAGCTATTATGGTGACTGGCGAGTCCGGTTGGGGACACGTTGCTTACGTTGAAAGTGTAAACGGTGGCTCATTCACAGTGTCTGAGATGAACTATAATGGATGGGGAGTTGTTTCAAGAAGAACTATAAGTGCTGGTCAAGTTCCGTTATACGGATTTATATATTAAATAATTTTGGAATTGTTATCATTGTTGGATTTGTTGGAGATATATTTCAACAAGCGAAGCGGTCTAACGATTCCCACATCTTAACGTATTTAGAAAATGTTTTGTGATAATGTGACAATCAAGCTTACGGCAGGCAAGGGCGGAGATGGACTTGTTAGTTTTTTACATGAGAAATATAGGGAAAAAGGTGGACCGGATGGCGGAAACGGAGGTAAAGGCGGTAGTATTTTTATTGTTACTGACGTAAGCACCAACACCCTCTATGATTACAAAACAAAAAGCAGACTGAAAGCAGATAATGGAGAAAATGGCAAAAGAAGAGCAAAGGCCGGAGTTGGGGCAGATGATTTATATATTAAGGTCCCGGTCGGAACGGTTGTATATGACGAAGAAACAAACGAGAGAATATTTGATTTAACCGGTGAAAAACAAGCAGTCTTAGTAGTTCGTGGCGGGGATGGTGGATATGGAAATGCTCACTTTATTTCATCAGTCAGGCAAGCACCTCAAGTAGCAGAGATAGGTGAAAAAGGAGAGGAAAAAACTGTTCGACTAGAGATGAAGCTAATCGCCGATGTAGGACTTGTTGGACTCCCAAATGTTGGTAAGTCTACACTGCTTTCTGTAGTATCAGCGGCAAAACCGAAGATTGCCAACTATCCATTTACAACGCTAGTTCCAAATCTCGGAGTTGTTGATGGACCCAGGTTTGGCATAGAAGGTTTTAGTTTTATTATCGCTGACATCCCAGGGCTCATAGAGGGCGCATCGGAGGGTAGGGGCTTGGGAGATGACTTTCTGCGCCATGTAGAGAGAACAAGGGTACTAGTTCATATCATTGACTCTATGAGTCAGGATTTTGTAAAAGACTTTGATGATATAAATAAAGAGCTGAAAGCGTTTAATGAAGATTTAATCCAAAAACCTCAGATTGTTGTACTTTCAAAAGCAGACTTGTCGGTGGATTTTTCAGAAAATTTAAAGAGTCTAAAAACACATCTCAAAAAAGTTAAAAAGATTCAGATAATAAACCAAGAACCTATTGTGATTTCTGCACCAACGCACCAAGGCATAAAAGAGCTGATGTCGGTAGTTGCAAAGACGCTAAAAGATTATCATCCGGAGGAAGTAGTCATGACAGCGGAAGATTATAAAGTATTCACCCCTGCGGATTTAGTAGGTGACAAACCCTCAGTAAAAAAAGAGGGTGATAAGTTTATCGTCACAGGGGCAAAGATAGAGAAGTTTGCCCGAAAAACAGACTTTAACAACCCCCATGCCAAGGCTAGATTTATAGATATTATGAAAAAGACAGGGGTTTTAAAGGAACTAGAGAAAAAAGGCGCAAAGCCAAGCTCTGAAATAGAGGTATCCGGAAAAAAGTTTAAGTTATAATATTAAGACTTAAAAAGGGATATTTTTCTAAAATCACACTTGCAAGGTGCTTGGTGGCAGGCATGACAGTTGTTTGTATAAAAACTTCTAAGCTCTAATGCGAAGTCAAACTTGGCAGAGTTTGCTATAGCAAATATACAGGAAAGGTAGTCTGCAGATTCATCTACTATCTCCTTAAAACTAGTTTTTTTATGGGAACCAGCGAATATTTGTATTGCTTCGCTCATTTCACCCTGCTCTTCGGCCTGATGAATTCCTGCATGATCCAGAGTTCTTTCTGAACTTGGATAGATATCTTCAAACATTTTCTGAAATTTCTCTATATCTGTTGGTCGTAAGTGAGTTCTTTTTATAATTTTTACTCTCTTTGTTGGTTTAATCTTCTTGCAAATGCAAGGACAACTACCACAATATGAGCAGAGATAAGGGAATCTATTCCAAACTGCCTCCTCTATATCCACATGAAGTCGGTTCATGAGGGCTAGATACCATGAAGTTGCAATCACTAAGTTGGTCTTTAGTTTACTGACATCCTCTTTTCGGATACCCTTTAGGGCCCTCATCATAAACCGCTCCTGGTTTGAGAAAAGTTCCCAATTACTATAAAGGCGGTCGTCAACTGCACCGTAAATTTGCTTATTTATTGACTGTAGATCTTTTAGGTTAGCTCCCTTTTGAAGGGAAATCTTAGTTATATTTTTTTCCATCTCTAAGACCTCTTATTGTAATACCATTATAGCACCGTATAATAGTAAAAGCTATGATGATAGTAAAAAAATCCCTTGAGTGGGCAGTAAATCAACTAAAAGAAAACAATATTTCTGAACCCGAAAAGTCGGCGGAGTTTTTGCTACGCCAAGTTTTGGTTTCCTCTCTCTGTCATTCCCGCGAAGGCGGGAATCCAGACGTTAGAGCCTGGATGCTTACAAATCCGGATTATGAACTAACCACTAAACAGGAAAATAAATTCCGTCAATATGTTGAGAGGCGAATGAAACATGAGCCCATTTGGTACATTACGGGAAAAATAGAGTTTTATGGGCTAGATTTGTTTGTAAATAAAAGTGTTTTGATTTCAAGGCCCGAGACAGAATTCCTGGTGGAAGAGGTCTTAAGTGTAGGGAAGGACAAGAAAATTCTGGAGCTCGGCACAGGAAGCGGTGCGATTTCACTTGCTTTGACGAGCAAACTAAAAAATAAAATGTTTACCTCAGACATTTCGGAAGATGCACTGGAGATTGCCAAGAAAAATGCAAAGAAAATGGGCTTAAAGAATAAAATGGAATTCAGACGAGGAGATTTGCTAGAACCATGGAAGGATATGAAATTTGATATTATTGTTGCCAACCTACCGTATATTCCTCATGAAGATATGAGTTCGCTGGCACTTGATATCCATCACTGGGAGCCAAGGTTAGCATTAGATGGGGGAAAAGAGGGTATAGAAATTTATGAAAAACTTTTATCTCAAGTAAAAGATTATTTGAATGAAAGCGCTATAATGTTTTTTGAGATAGGGATAGAACAGGGCGAAAAAATAGAGAAGTTAGTGAAAAAATACCTACCTAAGGCCAAAGTAGAAATAAAGAAAGATTATAGAGACGTTGACAGGATTGCGATTATTAGCTTCAAAAAGTCTTAAACTCGTGCTAAAATAACCATTGTCATTCCGGACTTGATCCGGAATCTAGGCTAATGAACTGGATCCTGAATCAAGTTCAGGATGATAAATCACGGGCCCTTGGCTCAGTTGGTAGAGCGCATCCATGGCATGGATGAGGTCACCGGTTCGATCCCGGTAGGGTCCACCAAAATTAATATATAAATACGAAAAGGCTCACATATTGTGAGCCTTTAAGGAATCTAAGGTGCTTGTTTAGCCTTATGGCCGACTATCTGGCTTGGGAAGGAAAATCTCGTTTTCGAGGTCCTTGCCAGAGATCCTGACGATGACTAGTACTAGATGTTTTTTATCTACCATTTCATCGTCAAGGAATGAATTCATGTTCATCTTCTCGGATTCAGAATACTGATTCCAAGATTCATTGCCATTCTTCAGCCAGCCTTCATTGAATATGAATTCTACTGTCGGTATTGCCTTTGTCTCGTCCCTTCTTACTTCGAGCATACCGTAAGGCATTTCAGTGGGGACGAGGGTGTCCTGGTTCCTAAGCCACCAGAAACGAATTCTCTCACCTGCAGTGACCTGGCCGTTTACTGCGCCAGTACCGAGAAAGAAGAGACCTACCATATTGCCATTCAGTCCGGCGGTGTGTTCGATCTGGTCGACCGGATGCTCCCCAAAAATGCCGGTGTCTTGGAGCTGTCCTTGCCGCGATGGATATTCTTTTTTGCAGCCGGTGAAGAGGAGTAGTAGGGACAGGATAAGCATGGCAATTAGCAACGACTTTTTCATTTTATATCCTCCAATGGATTTTGGTACATTGCAATAAACAATCTTTGGAGTATAACATAATAGTTTTAATATGTCAAGCATTCCTTTAAATATAAAAGAAATAATGTATAATAAAAATACGAAAGGGCCGCGCATGCGCGGCCCTTAAGGAATCTAAGGTGCGTACCAACCTAGGGCAGGTTGGGTTTTTGTTTCTGGGGAGCGGGTCCACGGTGGCCGAGGAATTGCTGTTTGACTGCATAGACCAGGGCCCTGATAGGTCCCTTGGTCCAGGGCTGGAGGTTCAACGGGCTATTGTCGAACCCAACCTTCCCGATCTTTTTCTTCACAACCCTGAAGCCGTCACCTTTGATCAACTGCTTAACCCTGGTGATTTGCAACTAACGATGACAAACGGGGACTACCTTGTTAATGCATTCTGGTCCCAGTACATATTCGCGAGCCTCTTCCCAGACAGCTTGACTATCCAGGTAAGAGTCCGTGCGTGGTTGTACAATGTGATCCACTGGAATGCCGTATTTCTCCAGTTGGAGTGCAACTTCCCACTGGGCGATTACATAAACCATGATTCCTTCGCTGAGGAGTTCATAGTAAGCTCGCTCTACGATTTCCGCAAGGCGGACATTACAAGGATTCGGCTCTTCCTCACGCAGGGCATAGGAGAAGGCCACAATCGCTATTTTCAAACCCTTCACCATTACTGTCTCCTTTCACGAGGGGTTGATATAAGTTGTCAAGGTAACTGAACCGAGAGTATAACATAAAATAGATTGACAGTCAATAAGAAGCATGATAAGATTCTTAAGGCATCGAACATCTTGGACACATTCATCTAAAATGAAAGGAGATGAA
>JBBTZO010000010.1:0-14952 GCA_038061315.1 Patescibacteria group bacterium | reverse complement strand
TTACCATCAATTTTTAGCTCTCCAATCTCAAGCAATGCTTTCATGGCTGGGTGATATAGTTTGTGAGTGGAGTAGACGGTTAAGCCTTTTTGAATAGCGTAAGCTGTCATTGGTGCAGTCGTCTCAAAACCGAGACCAAAGAAGACTAGGTCTTCTTCAATTTCTAATTTCGAATTTCTAATTTCTAAAGCTTCCTCTGTTGAATAAACGTCAAATACTTTTGCTCCTTTTTCCCGTGCTTGGTCCAGGCTACCAAAACTTCCAGGTACTCGCATCATGTCGCCATAAGTTGCTACAGGTATGCCAGCGAGTGTCAAACTAATAATAGCGTCTATATCTTCTTGGGCTGTGACACAGACAGGGCAACCGGGACCAGTAGTCAAATGAACATTTTTTGGCAAAAGTGATTTCAAACCTGCTCGTGCTACGGCTTGAGTGTGGGTGCCGCAAACTTCCATCAGATTTACCTCACGGCCGATTTTCTTGGCGAGGATATGTATGTTTTTTAGGACATCAGTCTCGTTCATTTCCCCTCGGCTTCTTTGTATAGCTTAAAGACTTCCAGGGCATCTTCTTCTCCCATTTTCTGAATTGCAAAACCAGCATGAACCATAACATATTCACCAGTTTTTGCGCCTTTAATCAGCGAAACATTGACATCTTTTTCTACACCATCAAAGTCAACGACCGCCGTGTCGCCAGTAAGCTTTAAAATCCTGCCCGGAAATGCCAAACACATAGTCGCATTATACAGTAGAATTGTAATCATTGGCTAATTCGTTTATTATTTACATAATAACTTCAGAAAAAATATTTATGAAAAATAAGGAAATAATAAACTACATAAAACAAAGTCGCAAGGCTGGATTATCGGACAACGAAATTAAAAGTGAGCTCCAAAAATCAGGTTGGCAAGAGGAACAAATAGATGCAGGGCTCAAAAATGCATCTAAAAGTTGGAAATCTGTAAATTGGATTAGAGTTATTATAATAGTTGTTATTATATGCACACTTTTCGGCGCCGCTTCTTATGCAGTTGCAGTCCTAGTTGTCTCTAGAATGTGGGGGCCAGTGAGTGAGATGTCTGTTTGTGTAAAAACTAGTGAGATTAAAGATGCTATTGAAGCGTGTAAAATTAAGAATGGCACATATCCGGTTGATTACAAAATTGATACTTGCATTAAAGAAAAATTTAACAATAAGGTACCTGTTAATAAAAATATAGTTTATCAACAAAAAAACAATGGTATGGGATTTGAAATAAAGTGCAATAATTCTGTTACGGAATTTAGATTTACCGATAAAGAGACCAAACTAGAAGAAGTCGGCATTAGTGCAAAGAAAATTCAATCTGCATTAGAGGAATGTTGGTTAGTAAACAAAAAATACCCTGTGGATTATAGTCAAGATCAATGTGTGAGCAGTAAGGCTAAGAATGAGATCTATGATGAGGCCTTTAAAACAAAAAAACCCTACTTCATGTATCAACAAGTAGGTAGCGGGATTGGTTATAAATTAAGTTACACGGTTGATTATCAAAAAATCATTACTTTGATTAATCAGCACTAATTTAATGTACCGAACAGGTGATACAGGGGTCGTAGGCGCGGACGAGCATTTCAAGAAGGTGGTAGCGCTCATCTTCGGGCAAGTCCTTAGTATTTTTGAGTATATATTCGGCATTTTTTTCTATATCTTCCAGATTCTGGACGGTCGGGGTGATAATATCACAATCTTTAATGATTCCCTTGTTATCTATTTCATAGTAGTGATAGAGGGTTCCTCGTGGCGCCTCTATGGCTCCGGCAGCTGATGATGCCTTTACCTTATATGGACTTTTCAGTATGAGGGCACGTCCATTAATGAGAGTATCTAGACATTGTACAGCTTCCTCCATGAAGTGCACTATTTCTATTGCTTGGGCTAGGTTGATATGAAAGGGATTGTGAGAGGGAAACTTGATGTTCTTGAAGTTATGTACTGCTTTTTTTGCCTTTAGGTTTAGTTTGTTTTCTTGCAGATTGACCCTAGACAAAGCCCCGACCATGAAACTCTCTTTGTTGTGGGTGGCATGTTTGGCGCTGGAGTATTCCAGGACTTTTTCCTTGATGTTTAGTTCATAGTTCTGAATGTCCGTTTTCAGTCCGGTGTTTGAAGTTATTTTGCCATTCAAAAACGCATAGTTCTCCCAGTTTGTAATGGCAAAGTTCTGTGTTTTAAGTCCAAAGTTTGGATATTTAAACTTTCCTGCCAAGTCTAACGCTTCAAGGGCGAAATGCATATTTCCTTCTATTCTTTTCTTTAAATCCTGTAAATCCTTCTTGTCAAACTTCTTGGTGAATCCGCCAACTTGTGGCGTGACAGGATGGACTTGTCGCCCGCCGATAGTTCGAACAATGTCGTCGCCAATTTCCTTTAAAGCCAGGGCCACTTTAAAAACTTCCGGCTTCTTGTCGGCAAGTTCAAGTGCATTATCAAGACCGATGTAGTCGGGAGCAGCGAGGAAGAAAAAGTGAAGGGCGTGTGACTGGATTATCTGACCGGTTAGAAGAACTTTTCTCAAACGTTCAATGTCTTTGTTTATTTCAACCCCGAAGGCATTTTCCAGGGCGTTTATAGAGGCTAATGTGTGAGCGGTAGGGCAAACACCACAAATGCGAGCAGTTATAAATGGAACATCGGAGTACGGTCGGCCTATTAAAAGTTTTTCAAAAAGGCGTTCGCCCTCATCTATAACAAGCTGAACTTTTGCATGTTCATAGGATAGCTTTAAGTATCCATGTCCCTCAATCCTACAAATGTATTTGTCTAAAATGTCTTTCATTTCTTTTCTCCAACTTGTTTGCTAAACGCATCCATAATATTTTCGGTTTGGTCTTTGTATTTGAGGCGTTCCAGATTCTTTTCCATTGCTTTAAAGTTCGCATTTTTCACCGGTCCTTGGCATCCCCAACATCTTAGGCCATTGGACGGGCAGATGGCCTTGCATCCGCCCTCGGTTATAGGTCCTTGGCATGGCTCACCCTTTAAAAACAAGCAGGGATTTTCTCTTTCCTTGCATTCAAGACAAACAGGCGTTGATGGCAGAGAAGGATTTTTATCCATTAGTAAGCTGACTATGACTCTTTCGGCTTCGTCTAGATCTATCGGACATCCATGTATGAAGTGATCAACTTGAATATATGCAGACAATGGTTTAGCGGGCTTTGAAGTTGTTTTATAGTTTTTTCCATAAACTTCTTTCATGAAAATATTTCTTTTGGCTTCATCAAGCTCAGCCGGGACACCGCCGAGGTGAGCGCATGCTCCAAGTGCGACAACGGTTTTTGAGTTTTCTCTCACTTTTTTAGCAACCCTTATATCATCAGCGCTCATTGGTGTACCTTCTACGAAGGAAACATCAAAGGGACCAAACTCGGTTGGGGTCTTTGCTAAGCGCCAGATAGGGATATCTACAATTTCTGCCAACCTTAAAAGCCGGTCTTTTAAGTTTAGCATCTGAAGCTCACAGCCCTCGCAGTCAGTAAGATCAAATATTCCTATTTTTGGTTTATTCATTTTATTTCTCTCCTTAAAGCATAATATTCAATGTCAAAACCAAGTTTCTTATAAAAATTGAGAGCTTTTTCATTAAATCCCCAGACATTTAATATAACTTCATCTATTTTGTCTTCTTTTGCAATTTCAAAAACCTTGTTCATTAAGAGAGCTCCTATACCTTTCTTATGGAAGTCTTTCTTTATAGCAATATCTTTGACTGTTAAAGGATTTCTTGTAGTCATCTCACTACTTTCAGCTATTTTTCTTTCCAAAAATTGTACAACACCGACAACATTTTTCTCATAAAGAGCTGTGTAGACTTGATACCCTTGAATGGATGCAATGACATCTTCTTTATATGATTTAAAATTTCCAGGTTTTTTAAAGGTCTTATCGTTTTTGTTATGTAATAAAGAAGATTCATAAAATATTTTGGCCATATCTTCATAATCTTCTTCTCGCACTTCTCTTATTTCTATTTCTTCAATTTTGAATTTTGAATTATTCATTTTGAATTATTTTATATTGCTTCCTTATTATTTTTTATATCGCTATATCTGAATACTGGTCCGTCTAAGCAAACATATTTGTCCCCGAAAGTGCAGTGTTGGCACTTTCCGATACCACACTTCATCCTTCTTTCTAAAAGGATTTGAATATTTTCATCAGGTATGCCGAATTTTTCTATTTCCGGAATAACAAACTTATACATTATTGGAGGGCCACACATGATGACGGCTGTATCCGGGGTAATCCTTAGTTTTGCTATGTGATCTGTGACAACGCCTGTTTTTCCTCCCCAGTGACCATTTTTATCATCTACTGTGAGCATTACATTTGCAAACTTATCACAAGCAAAAAGCTCACGGTCATACAAAATCTCATCAGGATTTTTTGCTCCGTAGAGTATTTGGAGGCTTTTAAACTTTCTTTTGTGACCGCCAATATACTCTATCAAAGATCTTAAAGGGGCGATACCAAGTCCGCCCGAGACGATAATAATATCTTTGTCATGAAGTTCCTCAACGTTGTAACCGTTACCATATGGTCCCCTAACGCCTATGCTATCTCCTTTTTTCAGCCTATTTATAGCTCTCGTTACTGTTCCGACGCCTCTGACTGCAACTTCAAAATAAGACTTTTTGTCGGGGGTAGTAGTGATGCCTATGGGCACCTCGCCATATCCGAAAACAGATAACATTATAAACTGCCCAGGAATGAACTCTAGTGAGTCTTTATCTAACTTGATACGAAGCGATTTGATATCACGGCAAAGACTCTCCGTTTTAACAACGGTGGCTTCTCTTAGCTTGTAATCACATGTTTTACACTTCATTTCTTACCAATTACTAATAATACTAATTTACTAATTCTCTTTGAAGTTACTTAATTTCTTCATGTTTACTATTTAAAAATTTGTATATTCGTATCATTCGTAATTAGTATTTATGAATATTTCTTTATTAAATAAGTAAGCGTTTCATGGAAGTTAATCCTAGCAGGGCAGTAAACGATACATCTTCCGCAGTCTACACATCCGACAAAACCGTGTTCTTTTGGCGTTCGAACGAACTTATGGTGGTACCAGTTATATATTCTATCTCTTAGTTCTGGCCTAAAGTCATGGCTTGATATAGAGGCGAAGTCCGGGAGCATACAGGAGTCCCAACGGCGCTCACGGCAGCCATCACACTTTGTCATTCCTTTAATATTCACTTTGTCTTCGGTCTCAAAGCAGTAGCAGACCGGGCAGACATAGGTACAGATGCCACAGCCAAGGCAAGTCTCGGCTAGTTTATCCCAGATAGGATCATCTTTTGCGGCTTCAATAATTTTATAAAGGTCTAGGTTATAAATCGGACTTTCTTTTATCTCCAATGTTGTGATAATCTCTGCTTTTTTCTCTTTAAAAAGATGATTACCGGAAATTATTTCTCTTCCCATGTGTGAGCCGGCAGTAACTTCATATCTGTCACCTGTTTTTTTGAAATGAAGGTCATATGAGATTTCTGGTTCCGGATTAAAGTGATCAATACTGAAAAGGTAGGTATTTTCACGGTTTTTTGCATATATTTCGTCTTGAATCGGGCTAGAAAACTCTTTATCGAGTTTGTTTATACTCTCGAGGTCAGCCAAGTTAAGTCCAAAGAGAATTCTCGGTTTTTGTTCCTCTTTTTTTGTGGAAATTGCTTTATTATTCTTAAAACAAACAACTTCCTCTCTTGCCGGGAAAAGATATTTCGCCGGTGGAACTGCTGTCACGCCGTAGTGGAGCTCCATCTTGTCATTCGGCTCTATTTTTCTAAAGTTATACTTCGAAAAGATAGCCTCATCGTGTGTATTTACAGGACCGTAGATATCATATTTTTTTATAAGACCTTCGACTAAACGGCGAAGACTATTTTCGCTTATTGTATAAATAATACCCTCCCACCCTGCGGGTGAACCACGTTCGACGTGGCTTCCACAGAATTATTTATTAGCTTCTAAACCCCATTATAAATGAAATTAACGAGAAGATACAATAACCAAGAAACAAGATGCAAAAAAGAACTTTTGAATTTGATTTATTTTGAATTTGTTTGTTTCTTGTATCTCGTACCTTGTTGCTTATATACTTTTGATATGCAAAAGTTACTTTTATATATCTGTTGCGGACCGTGTGCAACACCTATAATCCCCAATTTACAGACGAAATTTGATACTCTTGGATATTATTATATTTCTAACATCTACAACATTAGGACATTTTAATATATAATTAAACTATGCTAATAATACTTATTGTTTACTTTGTCTTCTTTGTCTTGTGGGTTATAGGTTCAGGTATAGCCATTTATCATAATATTGAATACTACGAACCAAAAACAAAGATGAGAATGGCTATATATGGTTATTTTTGGGTAAGCACTCTTATACTTCTTTTTTCTTTCTATATACTTTATAAAATAGACTGGTCGGTACCGATAAACCTTAGTTCATAAACATGGAAAACATAATCCCAAATCATAAATATTTTGCCACTCAGAAAGAGAGTGAAGAGGTGTTAATGTTAACTAGAAGGCACTGGATAGTATATTTCCCCTCAACTTTTATTGGTACGTTTCTTATAATACTCTGTATGGTTTTTTATTCTCAAATGAACAAAATTCCTCTTATTGCAGGCAGTGAAGTCGTGGTGGCTCTTGTGACAGTATTTTTAAGTATCTTTATGCTTTTTGCAGCTCTTTTTGTTTATGTTTTATGGATTGTTAACTACTTGAATATTCAGTTGGTAACAAATCAAAATCTTGTAGACATTGATCAGCTGGGACTTTTCTCTAGGAAGATTTCAGAACTCTCTATTGAAGATATTCAGGATGTTTCGGCAACTCAGCATGGGGTACTACAGTCATTTTTTCATTATGGTGATATAATAGTTCAGACTGCCGGAGAGAATACGAACTTTACATTTGAAAAAATAAAAGACCCGTATGCTACTGCAAAGAAAATTATGGAAATAAAAGAAAAGTATGGTGCTGAGGAGGTAACGGCAGTTTCCGAACCGACTCCAGAGGAAGTAGAGGGGCCGAAGGAGGAAATTTAATGAACTTTAAGGGAACCGCATTGAGTGTGGTACATCCATAGAGTGAGAGGGATATTTTGCATATTAACGAAGAACAACTAAAAAAGATACTTGTAGAAAATAACCTTCTTACAGAGGCCAAGCTTAATGATTATCTACAAGAAGCCAAAGAAAGCAAGGTAGACATTCAGGCTCTTTTGCTAAATAAAAAGACAATATCAGAAAAGGACATGATAAAGCTTTATGGTGCTGACATTGGTATACCCTATGCTGATCTCTCCGAAGTGCAAGTGCCTCATGAAATATTAAAAAAGCTATCCGAGAAGATTGCCAAAAAGTATAACGCAGTTATCTTTGAAGCGGATGAAAACGGAAAATACTCTTTGGCAATGAGCGACCCCAGCGATATGCAGGCAATTCGTTTTATCGAAAAACAGTTTGGCGGAAAAGTAAATGTCTTCATTTCCACTCAAACAGAGATAAATGCAGTTCTGGATCAATATCGTGAAGAAGGATTCTCCGAGGCAATAACAAAGGCGATTCAAGATAACAAAGAAGTTTCTATTGACGAAGAAGAGCTTGAAGAGTCGGCAACTGTAGACTCCGTAAGGGAGATAGTACAAGACGCTCCTATCGCAAGAGCGGTAAATATAATCTTAGAGTATGCAATAAAATCCAGGGCTTCCGATGTTCATATAGAGCCAAGAGAAACTTTTATACAAATAAGATATAGAATAGATGGCGTTCTTTCCGACACCATGACCCTTCCTAAACAAATCCTCTCATCTATCGTCACCAGAATAAAAATTTTATCCAATCTAAGAATTGACGAACATCGCATCCCACAAGACGGAAGAATCAAGTTAAATCTAGCCGGAAAAACAGTTTCTATCAGAGTTTCTACTTTACCGATCATGGACGGGGAAAAAGTGGTAATGCGTCTGCTTGATGAGTCGGCAAAAGCAGCATCGCTTGAGGAACTTGGATTTCGCGGTAATGCTCTAGCGATTATTAAAGAAAATCTCCATCGCTCTCATGGTATGACTCTTGTTACGGGTCCTACTGGAAGCGGCAAATCAACGACACTTTACAGCTTACTGACACTTTTAAATGATATCGGGGTGAATATATCAACCGTTGAGGATCCGGTAGAGTACCGTATCCCTGGAGTTAACCAAACACAGGTAAACACTGCAACCGGCATGACCTTTGCATCCGGTCTTCGGGCACTTCTGCGTCAAGATCCGGACATAATAATGGTTGGTGAGATACGTGATAAGGAAACAGTTGAGATGGGTATCCATGCAGCCCTTACCGGCCACGTGGTTCTTTCAACTCTCCATACAAACTCAGCCGCAGGCGCTTTGCCCCGTCTCGAAGATATGGGAGCAGAACCATTTTTAATTGCTTCCACCGTAAATACACTCATTGGTCAGCGGCTCATCAGAAAGCTTTGTCCTCATTGTAAAGAAAAGTATAATCCGGAAAGTAAGGCGATAGAAAAAATCATATATAACTTTTCATTAAGGAAAGATTTCATTACTATAGAAGGTAAGGATAAGGAGCTAAAGAAACTGCAAGAACTTGGCGTTTCTTCTGAAGCATTAAGCAAAGTTTCTAAGGATTTAGGAACGAAGTCTATCCTAGAAATAATGCAGGACAACCCAGAACTTTTAGACGCAACGTCTGAAAAAGATAAAGTTGAGGTAAGGCACAGAATATTTGAAACTGATATTGAACCAAAGATAACAGCTTTGACCGGAAAAACTTCCCTACCGCTTTACAAAAATGTTGGTTGTCCGAAGTGTGAACAAACGGGCTACAAAGGAAGAATGGGAATATATGAAGTGATGAATGTTACAGATGAAATAGGTAATATGATAGTCAAAAGATCAACCGAGGAAGAATTTATTAAAGAATCTAGAAAGGACGGAACCATTCTGATGCAACACGATGGCTTCACTAAGGCATTGGTAGGGACTACGACCATAGAGGAAATAATGAGGGTAACTCAACAATAAGAGGGGAATATGAAGTTTAACTATTCAGCAAAAGACAAAGGAGGAAATCTCACACGCGGTATTATAGAGGCTGCTGATAAGGAGTCAGTTGTTGCCCTTATTACCAAAGATGGCTCAACACCGCTTGTAATTAGCGAAGATAAGGATCTTGTCCCAAGAATCAAGAACAGCTTCGCGTCCTTCACTTCACATATGTCACTCAAAGACAGACTAATGTTTTGTGAGGAGATGGCCACTTTAATAAACTCGGGAGTTCCTCTCTCACAGTCCCTCAACATTATAAAAGAGCAGTCAAAGGGCACAATGAGAAAAGTGACAGAATCACTTCTAAGTGAGATAGAGGGTGGACAGTCACTAGCCGGGGCACTTGAAAAAGAGTCAAAATACTTTTCGCCCGTTTTTATAAACATGGTTCAGTCAGGGGAGGCAAGCGGTACTCTGGATAAGACATTGAACGAACTTGCTATACAGGTTCAGAAGGACTATGAACTTGTGTCAAAGATAAGAGGCGCCATGACTTACCCGGTAGTTATAGTAGTTGCTATGGTTGGTGCGGTAGTATTTATGATGGTCAAGGTAGTACCAGCCCTAACTGGTTTCTTTGATGAGATGGGAGCAAAGCTTCCTTTACCTACAAGAATACTTATACTTACAAGCGATATCATAGTAAATTATGGTATCTGGATTGGGGTAGGTTTAGTGGGGGCTATCTTTGGAATACATATGTTATTTAAAAGAGTTGCGTCTTTAAGAAGAGTCCAACATCAACTTACCCTAAAGATGCCGGTAGTTGCAGGTATTTCAAAGAAGTTCAATATAGCAAGAATTACAAGAACCCTTGGATCACTTCTTGGCAGTGGCGTAAGCATCCTTGAGTCGCTCCAGATAGTGTCTCTCTCAACAAAGAATGTTATTTACCAAGAAGAGGTTCTGGCCATTCAGGAAAAGGTCAAAAATGGTGATACTTTAGCGGCAGCAATGAAGGAGAGTACTGTATTTCCTGTCATGGTTTCTCAGATGATTGATATCGGCGAGGAAACCGGTAACCTTGATAAAATGTTAATAAAGGTAGCTGAAAACTATGAACGTAGGATTGACGCCTTTACAAAGAATATCTCAAGCATTATAGAGCCTATAATAATGCTCGTTGTCGGCGGTGCGATAGGATTCGTTATTGTTTCGATAATTATGCCGATATACAAGATGACTGAAAGTATGGGATCATGAGTAATAATGATTAAGTATCAAACTTCAATGATCAATCAAGAACCAAATATCAACGATCAGGCAAGTCTGCCAAGCACAAATAGTATTGACACGGGTTTTATCATAAGAATATAATATCAGCGTAAACAAAAACAAAAAGTCCTACCTGCACAAATGATTGATTCAATAAAAGTGGAGGAGGCAGAAGGGAGGTGAAAAATGATAGAGAGTTTAAAAAGCAAAAGAGGTTTTACTCTTATTGAGCTTATTATCGTAGTTGTTATCTTGGGTATTTTAATACTTATAGTTCTTGCAGCTACAAGGGGTGATAAGAACAAGGCAAGCGACCAGAGCATAAGAGCAACAGGCGCTAGAATAGCACAGGCTTTGGAAGATTGTTATGTTGAAGGTACAGGTTATCCAGCAGGGGCAGACATTACTGCTATCATCGGTGGCATTTGTGTTGGTGGTAAATTTGATAATCCACCTACAACGACAGGTTTGGTAGGGTCTTCTACTGCCGCAGCATTCAGTATAACAGGAACCTTGTCTGATGGTACTACTTTTTCTGTAACGAACAAACAGTAGTTAAAAAGATTTAAAAAAGGGCGGTCTTCGGGAATTTTTTTGAGGGCTGCTTTTTATTATGGTTTGTTTCTTGTATCTTATCTTATATTTACCTATAATGAGCACATGGGAGGGCAATATTTAAGAAAAAACTCGGGATTCACTTTGACTGAAGCCATTGTAATTGTTGCTGTGGTTTCATTTTTTTTGTCCGCTCTTCTACCTTTCATACTTGAAAACCTGACAGCAAGCGCCCGTTCAAAAAAGCGCCTGCTTGCTTACGAAACAGCTTATGGAAAGCTAGAGGATTTACGCCAACAAGATTTTGATACTCTGGCAGATGGAGCTTTTCCTGTGCCGAATGTAGATGGGGCAACGGGTCAAGTAACAGTGGCTCAGGTTGACTTAAATGGTGATAATGTGATGGAGGCAGATATCGTCAGCGCAAAAGTGGATGTCACATATCTCGAAAAAGGACAAGCTAAAACTATCAATCTAAATACACTGATTACCAGAGACGGAGTTATAGAAAATGAATAAATTACTGAAAGTAATAAAATCTAATGCCGGATTTACTCTTATAGAGCTCATCATAACAAGTGTGATGGTTGTAATGATGGTGTTAGTGGTCGGTCAGGTATATATCTTGGGGATGACTCAGTCTAAGAGTGACATGGCTAAAGCTCTCATTCAGATAGAAGGCAAAAGCGTTATGGAGGGGATAGTTAACAATATTAAACTAACCTCAAGTATCGAGCCCATTCACTCGGGAAAAACGAGTGGGGCAGATGTCGTCATACTTAAGATACCGGCTATAGATGACGATGAAAACTTCATCTATAATCCCCCCGGAAGCAGTACAAGGGATTACGACTACATCACGTATTATTTGGAAAACAAAAACTTTCATAAGGCCGTCGAATCAACAAATATTTCTAGCCGTTTATATTTATCAAATGGGATAGATGATATACTTTTGACAAATGTTAAAAGTTTGTCTCTTTTGTACAACCCTGCTATGCCGGACGCCTCAAAAGTTTCTATAAATCTGGTTATTGAAAACACGAAATATAAAAAGCCGATTGAAGTTCCACTAAGAGGACAGGGGACCATAAGAAATGATTAAGGTATTAAACAATGAAAGAGGAACGCTGCTTGCGAGCTTTGTTATTATCCTTTCGGTTTTAACTTCCATACTTCTTTATGCCGCCTCTGCTTCACTTGCAAACAGACTCGGGATAGAAAGGACTTATCAAAAAACAGTTGCCCTCAACATTGCCGAAGGGGGAGTAGAAAAGGCGCTTTGGAATATAAAGCAAGGAATTTACACCAGTGAAAGTGATAGCACGGATATCCCCGGCGGCCAGTTTGACTATACGATAACCGGTTCGGGTAATATAAAAACGATTATTGCAACTGGTTATGTTCCTTCAAAAGCAAATCCAAAATATATCAAAAAACTTAAAGTTAAGGTTACAGACCAGCCTGCGATATATAATACTAACTTCGGTTATGCTATTCAGGCAGGTGAGGGAGGGATACACATTAGTGGTAATGCAGAGGTGAATGGCAGCCTCTACTCAAATGGGATTATAGAACTGACAAATGCAGCCGCAAAAGTTCGTAATCCTGGTGATGTTTGGGCTGTAGGTGAGATAAGTGACATTTTTGGCGGTATCGCAGGTACGAAGACGTCTCCGGCTGACTATATTTCTTTGCCGGAGCTTGATCTAAACGCATGGCGGAGTATAGCTCATGATGGTGGCGTGATAACCGGAAACTACTCACCACCGAATGATGGTATGTTCACCGATCTGGGACCGGTAGAGATTACCGGTAATGTAACGATGTCTAAAACAGGTCAAAAAATTAACTTGAAAGGACCTGTGTATATTCATGGAGACCTTGATATTAGTGGTGGGACATGGCAGGTTGACAGTGGCTTTGGGGATAATGGTACGGTTGTACTTGTTGATGGAAAGATAAACATTACTGCCGGTACAGGTAAGAGTTCTTTTCAAAGTTCTTCAGAGGATGCATACATACTCTTTGTTTCAGCAAGTACTGCAAACACACAAGGTGACTCGGCAATAAGTTTTACAGGAAGTGCAACGGCCGAGAAACTAGTTTTATATGCATATTACGGTTCAATGCTGTTTAGTGGGTCAGGAGATATAATCGCGATGACAGGCGAGACACTATATCTAACCGGTGGAGGTGAGATTAACTATAAATCGGGTTTGGCATCGGGTATTTTTGCCAGTGGTCCCGGTGGTGTATGGAAAATAATAGAATGGCAGGAAATAAAATAGTTTTAACCTTGTGTCTACCTTCAGGTTTGATATAATATGACATAAGCTAAATGTTCTTGGAGGGTTCACTTGCTAAAGCAGGATACAGTTTATAAAAAGAAAGATTGCCTCGGTCTTGATATCGGTGCATCCTCTATTAAAATTGTTCAACTTAAGCAAAAGAAGCACCTGACAAAGCTTGTAGGATATCAGTCGAGAGTACTACCGGAAAATCTTGTGATAGAGGGTATCATCTCAGATCACGCGGCAATGACAAAAATCGTTAAAGAGATGATGGCAGAGACAAAAGAAGGTAAGTTTACGGCTGAGAAAGTGATTGCTTCTATCCCTGACACAAACGTTTTCACGAGAGTTTTGGAGCTCCCAGAGCTTACAGAGAAGGAGATGAAAGAAGCGATTGCTTTTGAGGCTGACCAGTCAATACCCATGGCTATAACAGACCTTGTCATAGACTGGCAAATACTTGGCCCATCAGCAACAAAAGAAAAAACTAATGATATTCTCATGGTTGCAGCTCCGCTAGCTATTGTGAACTCATATATCCAACTTTTTAATATTCTTGGTTTTCAGCCAGAAGCTATAGAAACTAGCCTTACCGCAGTGGTGAGAGCGCTCGTATCAAATAAAGAGAAGGATGAAGTTATTATAGTCGCAGATATAGGTGCTAAAAAAACAAACCTTGGTATTTATGACAATACGCTTAGATTCTCAGATAGTGTTGATTTTGGTGGGGATATGCTGACAGAAGCTATTACGAGCGGTTTGAAAGTTGATAAAGAAAAGGCCGAGAAAATGAAAAAAGACCTAGGTCTTCATGATGATAAGGTGAAAGCAGAAATAACACCTCATCTTGATAATCTAAAGGCAGAAATAGTTAAAGTTATCAGATATCACGATGAAAGAACAGGGGAGGAGAGAAAAATTGGGAAAATCATTCTCTGTGGCGGTTCTTCAAACGTAGTTGGTTTGACAGAATACCTGGCTAACGAGCTTAAGCTTGAAGTTAAAATCGGGAATCCTTGGGTAAACATAGACACCTATCCCATCAAGCCGGTGCCAAAGAGTGAGTCGGCAGCATATACGAATGCTATCGGTCTATCACTTAGAAGTTTGGAGGAACTATGATAAGTGTGAATCTTTTACCGGAGGAAATCAGAGAAAATATTTCGTATAGCAAGAAAAATATTAAAACTCTCGCATATGTGCGAATGCTTATCATTTTCGCTGCCTTGCTTATTAGCGCTTTTGGAGTATGTTTTGGTTTTTTACTTATAAGCAACAATTATTATCTCAAAAGTATTAAGGAAACAGAGACAGTAATAGCAGGTTATAAGGACAACCTAAATGAAGCAAAGACTTTACAAGAAAAGATTAAGACAATTGATAAGATTAAAAAAGACTATAAATATTGGTCAAAAATAAACTATGCACTTTCGAGGGTTACCCCGGAAGGACTTTACATAACAGATTTTGTAGTTGAAGAAAAATCAAAAGCTGCAGCTGCAAACACTCAGCAAGATCAAAACACTAAAGAAAACATTAAGATTACAGGAGTTGCAAAAGATAAAGAGGTGGTAGGGATTTTCAGAGACTCTCTGGAAAGTCTTGAAGGACTTTCTCAAGTAACGGTAGTATCCATTAAACAAGAAGCGGATGCTAAAGGGGTAATAAAAAATAAATTTGTTATTAATGTTTTTGTTGACAAGAAGGCTACAGAAAAGGGGAAAGTAAGTGAAAAATA
>JBBTZO010000009.1:1761-7205 GCA_038061315.1 Patescibacteria group bacterium | reverse complement strand
GATGAAAATATTGAAGGCATTTCATTCAGCATTGCCGGACCTGTGACTGAAGGTGCGGGTATGTTCACCAATCTCCCAAGTCAGCCCAGAATAGCCCCTGACGATTTCAAAGACATCTGTCCCAACGTCATCCTTTTAAATGACGCTGTAGCAGCAGTCTATGCAGAGTATACTCGGGACCCCCACCCAAATATGGTCTACATTACTATATCATCCGGCATCGGCGGGGGGGTAATTCAAAATGACGAGATAGTTTATTTCAAAGGCACAGATGAGGAAATCGGCCATATCGAGATTGAAGCAAGGGATTATCGTTTGTCCTGTGGCTGCAAGCCGGGAAAATTTAACCACTGGGAAGCACTTTGTGCCGGCGGTGTCCTAGTAGACTTTTTTGAGGCATGGAAAGTGATAGAAAACGATACCTCGGGCCTCCACCCCAAGCAAACAAAGGATATCTTCTCAGCAGCAAAGAAAGGAAACAAAACAGCAAAGAGATTTTTGCAGGAAGGCTTTGGATGGGTTAACAGGCAAGCGTTTGAAAAAGTTATCCAGAAATATCAACCCGAGAAAATCGTTCTTGGTGGGTCAGTCGCTGCTAATAATCAAGATGAAATTACTGACGGTCTCAAGGATCTGGCAAATTTGCCTCAAGTCTCCTTTACTGATTATGGCGACGACATATCCTTGATCGGCGCATCCAAGTATCTTTTCCATCAGCTACTGACTAACGCGGAGAAAAAATGAACAAAAAGGATACTAGCTACACTGATTATCTCAAACCGTTAGATCATAACATGAACCTCTCAGATCAGATAACCGCACTTATTAAGCAGCAATTTAAAGTAAAGCCGCAAGTGGTTAAGTTTATTTTTTCCCCAAAAAAAGCATATTATATATCAATAGGTAAATTTAATATCCAGGTAAACCCTGAACGCCACCCTGATGTTAGAAAAGTTATGGCAAAGGGGAAAGCCGGTTGCTTTCTTTGTCCGGAGAATATGCCGAAGGAGGAAAGAGGAATAATGCTTGATAAAGATTGGTCTCTTTACCCTAACCCAAGCCCCTATGAAAAAAATCATTGCGTTTTAGTCTATAATAAATTTGAAGAGCATCCGCATCAAATAATAAATAGACATATTTATGTAGAAAAGGCATTAGAGCTGATATGGCAATTATGCTATAAAGAAGCAAGACAAAATTTCAACCTGACTTTTAATAGTGTAGGAGCGGCTGCTTCATCAGCACATTTCCATTTTCAGTTATTTGAATGTGATTTACCTATAACAAACCACTTAGTTAACTTAACGAACAAAGAAAACCTAAAAATAGGCAGAGTAGTTGGCTATGATGCTATTGTTTTAGTGATTGATGGTGAATATACCGACAAAAATGAATTAATTTCTGAAATATTCTTGGTTTTAGACACTTTGAATATGGCTTTTATACCATATAATCTTTTAATTAAAGTTATAAATAACAGGATAAGAGTCTTTTTATATCCTCGCTCAAGAGAATATCCGGATGTTTGCGGAAGTGATTTATGCGATATAAGATTTGGGATTTGCGAGATGTCAGGAATGGCCATTGTTTATGCCAATCAAATAGCAACAAACATTAAGGCAGAAGATTTTGCCAAAGCTCTACACAGTACAACCATTGCTCAAGGTAAATTGCCTGCAGCCCTAGATAGCGCATATCTTGAGTATACTAAAGTAAAAGTTGGAAAGTAAATGCAAGATCCCATTAAACTTCATGAAAAACTTCGAGGGAAGATTGTTGTTAGTTCAAAAATTGAGCTCAATGAAGAAACCCTGCCTATCGCTTATACACCTGGGGTCGCAAAAGCATCAGATGTTATAGCCAAAGACAAATCTCAAGTAAACAAACTGACCGGAAGGTGGAACTCCGTCCCTGTCATTTCCGATGGAAGTGCAGTGCTTGGTCTTGGTAATATCGGACCCGAAGCAGCCATGCCTGTCATGGAAGGAAAAGCGGCTATCTTCGCACAGTTCGCCGGGGTTGATGCGGTTCCTATTTGTCTAGATACCCAAGACACCGAAGAAATAATAAAAACAGTAAAATATTTAGCGCCTTCGTTTGGTGGAATTAACCTGGAAGATATATCCGCACCACGATGTTTTGAGATAGAAAGACGACTCACCGAAGAACTGGATATCCCTGTTTTTCACGACGACCAACACGGTACCGCCATCGTCGTTTTAGCTGGTCTAATAAATGCACTGAAGGTTGTCGGTAAAGATAAAAACGTAAAAATAGTAATCTCTGGCGCCGGAGCAGCGGGAATAGCTGTGACAAATCTACTTTTTGAATACGGATTCAAAAACATCTGTATGTGCGATTCTAGTGGCGTCATTGCTGATGGCAGAAACAACCTAAATGGATACAAAGAAAATCTCCTAAGTCAAAGTTCTGCGACGTGTCCTATCGGCGACTGCAATCTCGCCCTTAAAGATGCAGATGTTCTTATCGGTGTATCGAAACCTGGCCAGTTTACAGCAAAAGATATCGAAACAATGAATTCTGACGCAATAGTTTTTGCCATGGCGAATCCAATTCCTGAAATCATGCCGGATGAAGCTAAAAAAGGCGGGGCAAAAGTGATAGCCACTGGACGAAGTGACTTTCCAAATCAAATTAATAATGCTCTGGTCTTCCCCGGTCTTTTCCGCGGACTACTGGATAATGAAATACAGAAAGTAACAGTTGAGATAAAACTTGCAGTTGCTGAAGCCATTGCTAATATGATAAAAAATCCGACTTCAGAAAAAATAATCCCATCAATCTTTGAAAAAGGTCTCGTTCCAACCATCGCAAATGCCCTAAAAGATTTTGATAAGATGGGGAAAAGGAAGGAGAAAAAATAATGCAAATGCCACCAGAAGGACCCAAACATGAAGAACAAGATGATGGCGGAATATTTGATATACAAGAAGAGAATGATCTTCGTACAGAATCCTCAAAATTAGTAGAATTGGCTAAAAAGCATGGCCCCTCAATGGACGATTTGCGTATAGCACTTGAAGAAAACAGAAAAAAGTATGAAGAAAATTTTAAGGTAGACAAAACAGATGATGAAATTAGGAAGTATACAGCGTTAAAAAAAGAGATAGAAGATTTAGAATCATTGCTTTCTCACTATGACCATATGACACCTGAAGACAAAAAAAGAATGGACTTAGAACTTGAAGAATTAATAGAACAAAACCCTGAAGACTAGCCTTCTAAAATCACTACTTTCCTGTTAAAATTGACCTCTATGAAATACTTTATTTGGACTTTGGTTCAGTGAAGAATAACCAAGGCTTAAGAGACAATCTGATTCTTACTTTTCAAAATCCGTCTCAAAACAAATCCCTTGCCTTTGCCGAAGTAGAGATAAGACTCAACAGCACCGAGAATTATCACAATAAGAATTATTCCGCCGAGAACATACCAAATGTAACCGGTTGCTTGTGCTTTTGTCTGAGTTGACGGAGTAGCCGCATTTGCCTCTTTAATTAATGAGAACTTAACAGGCGCGCTTTTCTCACTTGTAAGATTTGTAGTCGGATCAGTCACAGCAACCTGCAGCTCATGATTTCCTTCTCCGATGTCCTTAACCAGTTCATATGTCCAGTTTCCGTCTTTGTCAGCCGTTGCCGTGCCTTCAAAGGGGTCAGACTGGAAGTATAAATGGACTACACCATTCGGGATAGTCTTACCGGAAAATATCTTTTTCTCGTTTTGCTTAAACTGATGCCCCTGTATCTTGTCAGCTGCAAACTGAGTATTGCCAACCATTAAAGATTCAAGGACGGGAACGGCCGGAGCACCGGGTTGGGTAGGTGGTGCTGCGGGAGAAGTAGCCGTTTTCTTTTGAGGGCTTGTACCAGAGCTTGAGGTTGGTGATGAGTTAGTAGGAGATGCGGAGGCGGGGGCAGTAAATGTAACTGTCTTTATACCTTTACTTCCCCATTCATTGGTAAGATCACGCCACCCATTAAGAATTGTTATTGTCTTTGTTTCGGCAACAGTTGATTTGATTTTAAAGGTAACATTCCCGCCTGAATCTGAAAAAACGTTGGATGAGTCATAAGAGTTTCCTGATCCGCTTACGGAGATAGCTATTCGATTAGTTTCTCCTTCAGGATGATAAGCAGAACTCCCCACTACTGATTGACAAAGTGCGCCAGGATCGATACTTGGGTCTCCGGTGCCTGTCTTCCCTCCTCCTGATAGGAGAGTATCGCAAACATTCCAGTATGTAAAAACAGTGAGAGTTACTCCGTCCGTTCCATCTGCAACCGCAGTACCCTTGTTAGTGCTAGCATTTATTAGAAAGACATCCCCTCCACCAGCGCTAACATAGTTTGTTTTTGCATTAAATGACGCTAAAACCACGGTCAAGGCTAGAAGGGTAAAGATTCCCCAATGAACAAAGTGATGCGCTTTTTTTAAATGCCAGCTTGTATAACCAGCAGATTTACCCGATAAGTGTTTGTGTAGTTTGTCTATCGGTCCTAAATTCAATTTTTTCATTTATAGCTCCTTTTATTTTTCTTTTACATAGACATTCTTTCACACAAAGTTTTTGGTGTCAAGATGTTGCGTTTTCTTTAATTTATGTTTTATTCATGCTAAAATTGACCTCTATGAAATACTATATTTGGGTTTTAGGATGCGCTATGAACAAGTCGGATGCCGAAAGGATAGCGTCCGTTTTTTGTAATGCAGGGTTTATAGAAACAAAAAAAGAGTCTGAGGCCGACATCATAGTCACGGTTGCCTGTAGTGTAAGGCAGTCTGCTATCAACCGTATTTATGGGAAAATAAAAGAGTGGCAAGACATCCGGGCAAAAAGACCGCTTACAACCATACTTTCCGGCTGTGTTTTGAAGGAAGATCGAGTGAAAATGAAAAAATACTTTGGCCTGATATTTGATATAAAAGAGCTCCAAAAATTGAAACAATTTTTAGAGAAAAATCCTAAATCCGAAACTCTAAATCCTAAACAATATCGAAATCAGAATGACAAAAACATAAAAGATGATGTTTTGAATTTTGAAAATTGGGATTTGTTTAGAAATTCGGAATTAGAAATTAGAAATTATGAAGATTATCTTTCTATTAATCCTATTAGAGAATCTTCATTCATGGCCTTTGTGCCTATTTCCACCGGTTGCGACAACTTCTGCACTTACTGTGCTGTTCCACATACTCGCGGACGGGAAATTTCGAGACCAATAGATGAGATCATTGCTGAGATTAAAGAATTAATTAGAAGTGGCTATAAAGAAATCACATTACTCGGACAAAACGTGAACTCATATGGAAATGATCTACCCTTCCCTGTCATTCCCGCGCAGGCGGGAATCCACAAAAAAGGATTTGATTCTGGACAAGCCAGAATGACGAATACTTTTACCGAATTACTCAAAAAAATC
>JBBTZO010000009.1:0-1751 GCA_038061315.1 Patescibacteria group bacterium | reverse complement strand
AAATCGATGCAATAGAGGGAATGTATCGGGTTTATTTCTACTCAAACCATCCAAAAGATATGTCGGATGAGCTAATCGAAATTCTACCCAAACTGGAGCATTTTCCTCACTACATTCATCTACCACTCCAGTCCGGAAGCGATAGAATACTTAAAAAAATGAATCGTCACTACACTCAAAAAGAATATTTAGAGCTGGCGGAGAAAATTAAGAAAAATATTCCGGAAGTGGCTATCACAACCGACATCATCGTCGGTTTTCCCGGTGAAACAGAAGAAGATTTCGAAAAGACAAAAGAAGTTATGAAAAAAATCGGTTTCTCTATGCCCTTCATCGCCAAATACTCTCCCCGCCCCGGAACGGTTGCTGCAAAAATGACTGACGGTGTTTCAAAAGAGGAAAAGGAAAGACGCTGGCGAGAACTTACTGATATTCAAAAAGAAATTTTGAATCGCGAGAACAAAAAATTAGTCGGAAGGATTCTAACTGTCCTAATAGATTCTGATAAAAAGGGAAAATATTATGGTCGAACCGACAACTACAAGATTGTTGAAATCACCAAAAAACAAACTGACCTCTTGGGCCAGTTTGTAAATGTTGAGATTATATCTTCAAAGGCTTGGGCGCTAAAAGGCATTATTGTTTAGGCTTACTGTCTACTTCGAATGGTTGGCCTTCTGACTCGTACTGAGGAGCCTCTTCTTTACCAGCAACATTATCGTTTTGTACTGCTTCAGCCATCTTGTGATCAACTTTGTTTTTTTCTATCCCATCAGATGTTTTTGCCCATTCTGCGTCTTTTATTCTGTCTACCTCTTCCTGGCGCTCCGAGGCAATGTGAATAATACCTAATGAAACAGCTAAAGAAGTAAGTCCTATCAGAATCTTAGTACCAAAATGGCCCTTTTTTTCTGGTCTTGAGTTTCTTGCCTCGCTAGCTTCAATGGTTTCCCGATGGTGCTGATCGGCTACTCTTGCCTCAGGTTTACTAACTGGATTTGAGGGAGTAGCATCCTCTAGTGCTTTTCTTAGCTTATCCGCTGCTTTCTCGTCAGCAGCCTTCTGTGTTTCAATATTTGTTTCTCCTACTCCAGGTTTTACAAACTCTCTAAAAGCATCTGCATGAGATTGTGAATTTTCTGCAACTGATTTCTCCGTGTCTTGATCAAATATTTCTTTTGGTCCATCTACCATAACTATAACCTTTCGTTATTTTCCTCATAATACTAGAGAATTCTGATATAATCAACTAGTATGAAAAATCCAATCATAGTTATAAGCGGTCCGACAGCTAGTGGGAAGACATCACTTTCCTTAGATTTGGCAAAAGAATTTGGTGGCGAGATTATTTGCGCTGATTCGATGACAGTTTATAAAGGCATGAACATTGGAACCGATAAACCGATCTGTCATTCTGAACTGACTGAAGAATCTAGACAAAAAGACCTGGATTCCGGATCGGGGTCCGGAATGACAGTAGAAGGAATTCCACATCATATGATTGATATCTTAAATCCTGATGAAGAGTTCAATGTAGCAATATTCAAAAAACTGGCAGAAGAAAAAGTCAGAGAAATCCACAGAAAAGGGAGTCTCCCTTTTCTAGTCGGCGGTTCTACAATGTACATAGACGCGCTAGCCTACAACTACAATATTCCCCATGCAAAGCCTGATTTGAAGCTTCGTAAAGAACTGGAAAAGACATCAAATGAAAAACTTTTCGCTCAATTAATCGAACTAGACCCTGATGC
>JBBTZO010000008.1:0-4281 GCA_038061315.1 Patescibacteria group bacterium | reverse complement strand
TGTGGAATTTTTCAGCAATCTCCGAAATATAATAAGTGAATTTATGTACCGGATATTTTTTGTCTGAAATAACCGACTCAACAATCTCGGGTAGTTCTGATATTTTTTTAATTAAGTCAATCTCCGCAGGTTCTGTAATCAAACTCAAATCCGGCTTCGAGAAATCAACCTTCGTATTCCTTAAAATCCCATTAATCCTCGCGTAAGCATACTTTACATAATAAACAGGGTTCTTCTCGGAAGTATCTTTCGCCAAATCCAGGTCAAAGTCCATATGAGTATCAAAATCGCGAGAGACAAAGAAAAAACGAGCCACATCAGCAGCATCCTTAGCGCCAATTTCGTCCAAAAGGTCATCCATGGTCACATAGTTGCCCTTCCTTTTCGACATTCTATATTCTTTGCCATCCTTAATCAAACGGACCATCTGAAATATTATGATGTCCAACTTTCCGCCAAATCCCATCGCCTCCGTCGCTGCCTGCATCCTTGCAACATATCCGTGATGGTCTGCACCCCAAAGGTCTACAACTTTATCAAATTTCCTTTTTGCAAATTTATCGAAGTGATAAGCGATATCGTTTGCAAAGTATGTTTTCTCCCCATCTTTTTTAACGAGCACCCTATCTTTGTCATCACCAAATTCGGTAGTTTTAAGCCATAATGCATTATCTTTTTCATAAGTCAGTTTCTTTAAGGATTTGATCGCCCCATCAACCTCACCCTTTTCAACCATTGCCTTTTCACTAAACCAATTGTCGAATTGGATGTTCATTTTAGAAACAGATTCTTTAATATTCTCTAATATTCGATTAATCGGTTCTTTCTCTCGCACTTTTTTATCCCAATCTTTAATGGTTAAATCGCGAACATCTCCTTCTTTCTCAATTTCCTTTCTAATTTCCTTCGCTAACTCGGTCATAAGCCATCCTTGATACATAAGTTCTGTCGAATCTCCTATCTTATAAGGATCCATAGCTATTGCCCTCATGGTATTCATATAAATTTCTACCTGACTACCCCCATCATTCACATAATATTCTCTCTCGACACTGTATCCTGATTTTTTGAATACGTTGGCCAAAACATCACCGCTAAATCCTCCGCGTCCATTCGCAAGTGTCAACGGACCTGTCGGATTTGCTGAGATAAACTCAACTTGGACCTTTTGTCCTTTTCCTGCATCTAAATCTGCATATTTTTTTCCTTTTGAAATAATTTCTTTTAAATCTTTCTGTACATATTCTTCATCCTTTTCCATATTAATAAACCCAGATTTCACTTCTTTAAAGCGAAAACCAAAAACATTCGGAAAATGACCGACACTCTTAATTTCACTTGGTTTCTTTTCCCAAACTTTAGGATATATATTTACGGCAACTTCATTAGGATTTAATTTTAACTTTGCTCCAACTTTAAGAGCTATATTGCAAGTTAGGTCTCCATAAAGTGAATCAACTGGTTTAATTAACTCTACATCCTCAATTCTAATATTAGCCTGGGGGTAGACTTCATTTACCGCTTCGTAAATAGCTTTTTTCAATTCTTCATTCATATTTTTTTCCGTTTTGAGGTCCGACCTCATGGGAGGTCGGACCTCCTAAGCAATACTCTCTCCTCTTTGTCATTCCGGACTTCCTGCCCGACTGAACAGTCGTTCGGGCGGGGATCCGGAATCTATATAATCTGGATCCTAAAGTCATGCTTCAGAATGACAATACTGTTATTAAGCAGTTTTCTGCTCCCTGTAGTATAATATAAGTATGATGAATATGAAAGTGATTGCAACAAACAAAAAAGCTCGATTTGACTATGAGATTCTGGATACTTATGAGGCCGGTATCGTTCTGAGGGGTCCGGAAGTAAAGTCAGTCAAAGCGGGACAAATATCTATCAAGGAAGCATTTGCCACCGTCAGGGGTGAGGAAGTGTTTTTAACTAATGCTCACATTTCACCTTACAAACAAGCATCAAATATAGAACAAGAGCCAACACGTTCACGAAAGTTACTACTTAAAAAATCAGAAATCAGCTCTCTGGTCGGCAAGGCAAAAACCCAAGGACTAACCTTAATCCCAACTAAAGTTTATCTAAAGCGCGGTTTCGTAAAAGTGGAAATAGGGCTCGGTAAAGGTAAGAAAAAATATGACAAACGAGAGCAACTGAAGAAAAAAGATGTAAAAAGAGAAATCGCAAGAGATTTAAGAGAGAAGACCAAAGAGGGCTAAATATCCAAAACTTTCATTAAAGATTTCATAAACTCTTCCCTATATTCTAGCTTGGAGTAGTTATGGTCACCTCTCAGATATAAAATTTCCTCAAACGGAAAATCACTAATTTCTGCATCTGACGCTTTACTATCAATTATCTCATCATCAGTCGCTCTAATTAAATAGGTCCCATATTTTCTAGTTAGATTTTCTAAATTGGAAAGTTGGCTTTCAGGGTGACTTACCGAATCCCAGAATCCCGAACCCACATAAGTCGTAGAACCACTTGATCTTTCTAGGTGCCAAACGCCTAAATCATCTATCTTCGTCCCAGGTTTATCTTTGAAATAGCTTTGCATCCTTGACTTGAACTTGCACTCTGGAAGGTTAATTAAAATTACCTTTTCGGGCCTAGTATCATCAACGCTTGCTAAATACTTAGCGGTTATATGATTCCCCAATGAAAAAGCTATCATTTTAACTGCGGAATTCTCCGCCTTACTATTTTTCACAAAATCCATAACAGAAGATAGGTCGCTTACCATCGTATCTAAAGTTTTAACTTTTTGATCACCTTCGCTTTCCCCGAAACCAGAGTAACTAAATCTTATGGTAGCAACATCATTAGAAGAGTTTATTATCTTTTCCGATATTTGATCAAATGTACCTCTTTCATGCTTGTCGGTTCCGAATCCATGAGCAAAAACTATTATTTGTTTAGCAGAATCTAAATTCGCCCCTTCTATAGAAACATCGAGCTTTTCACCATCTCTATTTTTAATTTCCACCTAAAACCCCCATTTCTTCAAAGATTTCTTGCATAGTGGAAATAAAATCATCTGGTTTTTCTTGAAACCATTTTCTTAGTTCTGCTTTTGAAAACCACTTAACCTGCTCTACCTCATTCTTTGATATTATAAAATCCTCTGCCGGCCTATCTAAAATAGAAGTAAAGACCTGAACGAAATATCTCCTAACGCCCGTGTCTCTAAATTTTTTCTCGGTTTTCTTTAAATCTAATCCTTTGACTCCCAACTCTTCTTCTATTTCTTTTTCAATATTGGCTTCATAAGTTTCACCATCCTCAACCGTTCCGGCAACAGCAGGACCCCACTTGCCCGGATCATGCGCTTTATCTTTTTTCAAAGACCTTTGAGCCAGGAGAATTTCGCCCCTACTATTTGTCAGCCATAAGCCCGAAACACGATAAATATCGTCGTGGGTGATTTCTGATCGCTCCTTTACCCCAATCTCATTATCATTTTCATCAACGACTATTATTTTACTCAAAGTTTACCTCTGTATTTTTATTATCCAAAAAGAAAACACTCATTTTACCCCCGCAATATTTTTCTATTAATTCTGCTAGCTCTTTCGTGGCTTCTTCAACCCTTCCTCTTTCCTCTGATAGTGTTCCTTCAGTCACAAAAACGGCATTAGTCGTGTCTTCAGTCAGCTTTGTCTTTTCCGCTTCACGCCAGTTCCATCTACGGCACATCACGTCTTGATCGTCTTTATAGACCACCTCACCAGGCTTTGGATGCTCTACTTCCTCAGAAAATATCGGGATGAATCTCTCGGTCCCGTCTGCCAGGGCAAGAACTATGTCGCCTTCAACTTTATCTAAATCTTCTCCACCAAGAGGCAAAATGTATTTCAGGGAAATATAGTTATATAGGTCCACTAAGTTGTTGATACTACCAAGCAAATCATCGTTTATGGATCTTTTCACTAGTGCCTCTATGGAAGTTCTGTACTTCTTAGCTCCGAAGTCCTTGTAAACTTTTCGCCACGCTCCGATAGTTGGATCTTCGAAGATAGGCTTGCCCTCAAAGTCACTTTTAACTTTTTTCTGAGTACCATGAACCATTTTAAGTATCTCTGGTTTTTTAGCCTCATTATCAACGCCTTCCGCAACCACCACGCCGATAGTCACATTCGGAAATTTCTCAAATATTTCTTTTGATACAGCTAGCTTCATAAACAATATTTTACCACAAAAAAATGACCCCGAAGGGCCATTTTTTATTTTTGGAAAAAGATTAAACTTCTTCTGCAGGTGTTTCTTCTG
>JBBTZO010000007.1:0-1549 GCA_038061315.1 Patescibacteria group bacterium | reverse complement strand
CGAGTTGACTTTAATGTTCCTATGGATAAGACCAAGATATTGGATGACAGCCGTATCAAAGAGGCTTTACTGACCATCCAGTACTTACTAGAAAAAGGCGCTTCCATAGTTATTCTCTCTCATTTGGGAAGGCCGGAGGGCAAGAAGGTGAGCGCACTTTCCCTGAAACCTGTAGCTCAAAGGTTAGAAAAACTCTTAGGAAAAAAGGTAGAGTTCTTAAACGAAACAACAGGGCTAAAAGCCAGAGAAAAATCAGCAAAGTTGAAGCCAGGACAGGTGTTAATGCTCGAAAATCTCCGTTTCAGTCCCTATGAAGAACTAGGGGATACTGAGTTTGCCAAGAAGTTATCAGTCCTGGGTAATATATTTGTTCAAGAGGCATTTTCAAACGCTCATAGGTCCCATGCTTCGATGCTTGCGATTACAAAATATTTGCCATCATATGCTGGGCTTCATTTTGAAAAAGAATGTACTGAACTGACAAGGATTTTGGCCAAACCAAAGAAACCTTTTGTTTTTGTTGCGGGTGGGAAAAAAATTGGCACAAAAATAGATATTTTAAAGAATATTATTGAAAAAGCAGACATCGTTTTACTTGGAGGGGGGATGGCTAACACTTTTTTAGTTGCAGAGGGGCATGAGATAGGAAAGTCGTTCTACGAAGAGGATTATGTGAGTGACGCTGAAAGTATCATTCGGGATGCTTACGACAAGGGAGTGGAAGTCCTTTTTCCAAGCGATGTTGTAACAGCAAAGAACGTTTCTGAAAACGCAAAAATAGAAGAAAAAGATGTTCAGCAAGTAGATGCAAGTGATATAATAGTGGACATAGGACCGAAGACGATTTCAAAGTATGCTCAACCGATTAAGTTTGCCGGTACTATCTTCTGGAATGGTCCCGTGGGGATCACAGAATATAAGAATTTTTCAAATGGTACAAAGGCACTTGCAAATATGATGGTTGGTGACGAGAGAATTTCCATCGTCGGTGGTGGAGACACAATATCAGCACTTGAAGAGTTAGGAGTTATGGACGGGTTTACTCATGTCTCGACAGCAGGCGGGGCAATGATGGAGTTTATATCAGGCGCTGATATGCCGGTCATTAAAGCACTGAAGTAGTATTGAGTATAGAGTATTGGGTATTGAAGGAGTAGGGAAATTGGCACCCTCTCTGTCATTCCCGCGGAGGCGGGAATCTATATAAATAAATTCTAGATATATCTTAAAATCTAGAGAGGCAAACGGAGGATTATTATGGCGAAAAGAAAAAAAATTATCATGGGCAACTGGAAGATGAACTTAACTGTTCCGGAGAGCATAGTATTAACCGAAAAACTAAAAAAAGAAATACCCGGCAATGTGGGAGTAGAAGTAGTGCTTTGCCCGACGTTTATAGATATATATGCTGCATCCGAAGAGATTAAGGGGACTAAGATGATTCTTGGTGCTCAAAACGTAGCAGAAGAAGAAAAAGGAGCATTTACAGGAGAAGTTTCTGTTTTGGCGCTCAAGGGTTTTGTTAAATATGTTCTCGTGGGACACTCAG
>JBBTZO010000006.1:0-17305 GCA_038061315.1 Patescibacteria group bacterium | reverse complement strand
AATCTCTTCTCTTTATAATCCTTCGACTCCGTTTTCACTTCGCTTAGGATGACAGAAGTGAGTAAATAAATCTTAACCGAATATCAAAACCAATTCTAGTATACAAAAGGGTAAGTCCTTGCGATTAGCAAGGACTTAAATTTACATCACCCCGTTGCCCATCTAGGACTTGTTGACGGCGGGAAAACACCCTACTATTTTGGCATTATCAGCCAGAAAACAGGGGCATAAAAGGCACATACGACGACAAAACAGATTATCCAGTAAAGTGCACCGGATGCTTCTTTCTTTAAGCGCTCCATCGTCACTCCTCCCGTCTAGTGACTAAAGGGATAACCGTCATTAACTGCCCAGATGTAGAAGAGCATCCCGAGACCAGTCAGAGCAGCCACTGCGCAGATACCTCCCAGGGTCCGCACCAAAGCCAGTAAGACACCGTTAAGTGCCACGTTTGCTTCCTTGTCCATGTACATCCTCACTCTCTGTCGGCTCTGTTTGTAGAGAAAAACTTGGGATTATTATAACACAAAAAATATTATTTTAGGAGCTATAAATCCTATAAAGATATATAAATGTTGCGATAGATAGACCATAAAGACCCCGAGCCTTTATCTGCTTATCCATAGTGAAAACAACCTCACATGGCCTTCCTGTGTGCTCCTGCCAGGCAGCATTCTCTGTTGAGGCCCTCAAAATCGCTTTAATTTTTTCTGCATATTTTCCACTGTCCAACCTATGCAGAACTATTGCCGCCATATTATTCACAAAGAACCAACTCTCACCATCTCTTTCGGGGTTAAAGTTCACGTCCGACTGTCCGAGAGTCGTAAGACCTCCCCAGTTTAACCAAAGATCAGTACTCTTCAGCGAAGCATCAAAAGTTTTTTGCCAATCTTTAGACATAAAGAGTTCCGGTGCAAAAAATGCAGCAATAAAAACATTTGGGCGAACATCCATAGAGTTTTCCTTGTCTAAAACATATGCTCCATCAAGCCTGTTTCTAGCCGCTCTCATCAAACGCCTTTTTTTGAAATCATACATATCATCTTCGGTTATCAAGAAAAGAACATCCAAAATCTTGGCATGATATGCTTGGTTTTCTATCAAGATGCCTATTCTGTCGGCAGACCCTAGCCAGTTATCATGCACATCTGTTGGTAAAAGACCTTCAGCATTTACCTTACAGTCAAAATATTCCTCACACTCAGTAAAATATTTTTCCAAGAGTAGCTTTTCATTATCATTATAGTCTTTTATCGTGTTTATAATAGCCCAAGAAAATACTCCCGTTGTACCGATATTGAGTATTTTGTTTTCAGATAAGAACTTTTTGACAATTTTTTTTCTATCCTTCGAAGGTAATGCGGGGAGACTTAAAAAGTCAAAGTGAGATAGCGGTATACCGGACTTTGGTAAAGAGGTAAATATTTTTCCTGATTTATATGAACTTTTAAGAAGTCTCAAACCCATTTCATAAGTAGACTTTACATCTGTTTTTTCTTTTTGAATCGTATCAGTCAATAAAAACCCTCCTCTCAAATACAATACTAAAACTTTCTTAGACTATCTTCAACTATATAGTCTATTTCTTTTCGAAGTCACGATATGAGTTCGCGTGACAGATTGCTATTGCTAAACCATCGGCAGCATCATCCGGCTTTGGAATTTCTTCTAGATTAAGGAGGGCTTTGACCATTTTTTGTATTTGCTGTTTGTCTGCACGACCATACCCGCAAACTGCCTGTTTAATCTGAAGCGGGGTATACTCATAGACAGGCACTTTCGCCTTTGAACAAGCAAGAAGTATCACCCCCCGAGCATGCCCGACCGAGATTGCCGTTTTAGTGTTTGAAGCAAAAAAAAGCTCTTCCACGGCTATCATTTCTGGTTTAAATTTTTTTATGACTGTAGTAAGCTCATCAAATATTGTAACGAGTCTGTGCTCTAGGTCTTTGGAAGATTTAGTTAGAATACAGCCATACTCTACCGGATGGACTTCTCCCTTTTCGCTTTTAATAACACCGTAGCCGGTTGTAGCAGTTCCCGGATCTACACCTAAAATAATCATTAACTCACCTTTTCTAAAATATCATCCGGAATGTCAAAGTTTGCGTATACTTCAGTCACATCATCAAGGTTTTCTAGTAAATCAATCAGTTTTAGAATTTTTGAAGCTGTGTTCTCGTTCTCTATTTTCACATAATTTTTAGGTCTATAGGTTATTTCGGCTGACTCTATCTTAACGCCCACTTCTTCTAATGATTCTTTAATTTTTCTTATTGAACTTACATCACAGTAAATAAAAAGTTTACCGTCTTCCTCTTCTACATCGCTTGCACCACCATCTATGGCTATGAGTTGAACACCTTCTGAAGTATCTTGGATAACTATCTGACCTTGCTGATCAAAAACCCACGATACAGAGCCTGCATCCGCCATCCTTCCACCATACTTAGTCAATGTGCTTCTCACATCTCCTGAAGTACGATTTTTATTATCTGTCACTGTACCAACTAGGATAGCTACCCCATCCTGCCCATAGCCTTCATAGATAAGCTCCTCAACCGGACCTCCGCCACCCTCACCGGTTCCTTTCTTTATTGCACGATCAATATTTAATGAAGGCATATTGACCGCTTTTGCTTTATCAATAGCTAAACGAAGTTTAAAGTTCATAGTTGGGTCACCACCACCTTCTTTTGCGGCAATAGTTATCATATTGGCGGCCTGAGTGAAAGCCTTCCCGCGCTTTGCGTCAGTTGCTGCTTTTTTGTGCTTGATAGAGGCCCACTTAGAATGTCCTGACATGTTTCTCCTTGTCTTTGTCATTCCCGCGAAGGCGGGAATCTATACAAATTAATTCTGGATTCCCGCCTTCGCGAGAATGACAGTAAGTGTAATTTTAGCATAAATCCATGCCCTTTAAAACTAAATCAAGAAAGCATACTATAATAAAAAACAAAAAACCCTCCATTTTCAGAAAGGTTAAGTTTGTTAATGTTTTTATTTTATCCCTTGTTTAACATTTCCTGAACATAGTTTATCACTTCCGCCATCGTTTTCTGTGACTTCACTATATATCCATCCGCACCGAACTCTTCGGCTTTTTTCTTTGCCTCATCATCTGAAAGCGCCGTGAAGACAATAACCTTCATATCTTTTGCTTCCGGAGTCGCTTTTATTATGTCCAGAACATGTAAACCATGAATCTCGGGCATCATAATGTCGAGAAGTAATATCGCCGGTTTGAAAGAAAGCGTTTTGGACAGTGCATCCTCGCCATTAACAGCCGTTTGAACATCAAAACCGATTTGTTCAAATCCGGTTTCATAAAGCTCTCTTATTGCGGGGTCGTCGTCTACTATCAATATTTTTGAAGCTGCCATTTTTTCTCCTTTAGCCTCCTGAAACTTAAAATGTGAAGGGGGCTTTTAAACATTATAATTATATTTATATAAAAAGGGAAGGTCAAATTAAAATGATAAGAAACTATTCTGCCTTATAGTGTTTATATTTGTTCCGTCCGAAGCAAAAACAATGTCTCCATCAAGGTCAGTGCGGTAATATTTCATACTATTAGTTTTAAAAAAGTTTAAAAGTTCAGTATGCGGGTGACCATACATATTATCCTTTCCAACAGAAATCACTGCGCCCCTAAGACCACTTTTTTTATACAAATCCTCATTCAGAGCATTCTCGGAGCCATGATGAGGTACTTTTATAATATCGGCAATAAGACTCGGCTCAAGCGAGAGAAGCCTATCAGAACCATCCTTTTCTAGGTCACCCATAAAAAGAAACTGTGTTTTCCCTGATTGGAGTAGTAATACTTCAGAAGTATTATTTAGGTTTTGGTTATCAAGGGTAGTTTCAGGATATAAAATCTTAATTTTATTGTCGTCAGAAAAGTCAAATTCTGTTCCACGCAATCCTTCAGTTACAGGAATCTTTTTTTCTTTAACTAGATTCAAAAATTCCTGATACTCGGGTGTACTATGAACCGCTTTGGTTAGGACAACTCGTCCAACTTCGTAGCGACTTAAGGCATGAATAAGTCCAACGAGATGATCAGCATGTGGGTGAGAAAGAAACACAATATCTATTTTTCTCTTGTAAAAAGGCATATTCCGACCTAAGCCCTCAAGAACTTTTTTGTCCGGTCCGCCATCGATGAGAGCATTTTTGCCACTAGGAAAACTGATATATGCGCTATCTCCCTGCCCGACATCGAGATATGAAACTTTAAGTCTGTCATCTTGAGGAATAAAGAATGTTATCCAGATACCAAGAAAGGCTAATCCCAAAACAAGGAGAGAAATAGGTGAAAATATTTTTCTCGTTTTATTTTCCATTAGTAAAGCGTCTCTTTTTTAGATGTTTATAGATAAATACTATTTCTAGAACTATTACATAACATATAACCAGATTTGTTGGTGATAAACCGATATCTCCAAGAGATGCATAAGGGAGGGAAGCAGAGAAGTGAATAACACTGATGATTGCCTTTAAAGCAAATGTGACGGTCCAGGAGAGTACATAGCTAAGATGGGGCCACATCATGCCAAGAGTCGCACTGATGAACCCTATGAGCATTACAAACGGTATAAAGGGCATGACTATCATGTTCGTGAAAAGTGAAACAAGGGAAAAGTTACCGAAGTAGTAGAGAATGATAGGGTATGCCATCACCTGTGCTCCAAGTGTCATAGCAAGAATTTCCTTAACCGACTCACTTTTTATTGGCAGGACTTCCTTAAATATCGGTCCAAGATAGATAATCCCGAGAAAAGCCGCAAAAGAAAGCTGGAAACCGATATCAAAGCGTAATATAAATGGATTTATAAGTATCATTAGAGCTGCAGTAATTATAATCGCCATGGCACTGGATGATTGGCGGCCAACTCTATATGCAATCATCATCATCGCACCCATGATGCCGGCTCTTACCACAGAACTTTGAGAGCCTGTCATCACTACAAATCCTGCTATTGCTATAAGGGGAGCATAGAAGCTCATCTTTGCCGATTTTTTAGAAAATATCATTCTTAAGAACATGATGATGACCGTGATATTGAAGCCGGATAAAGCGATGATATGAGTAGTCCCACTTTTTTGTAAGTCCCCCATCAGCCAGTCAGGCAGGTTTCTTTTAATACCGAGGAGTAGTCCTGCCAGAAATGATGCCTCAGGCTCTGGAAATGTGCTATTTATACCAGCTTCAAATCTATTTCTCACTTCATACAAAATATTTTTTACCTGCATCCCAAGACTTAAACCCCCAGCCGCCTTCACTTTCTCTGTTTTTGGAAAAAGCATTTGATATGTTATCCCTTTTACTAAAAGGCTGTTTTTAAGACCTTCACTCTCGGGTGCTATTGCCTTACCTTCAACTGACAAGTAGTCGCCATACTTTATACCCGAAAATGGCCTCAAGACTAGAAGAAATTTTGCTTTTTTGTCTTGATCCTGAATAACAACTTTTGTTGCTTTTTTAGTATCCTCCGGCGGTTCCACCACCTGAGCGTTTATCTTAATATCTTTATCTTTCGGATAAGTCACACTTTCTAGCGCGCCTTGATACTGCTGATACCTCAAAACTCCAAAGAAAAAAAACCCGATAGCAATCATACTTATCCATAGCCATTTTTCAGGGATAAGGGATAGACTTATAATAAAAAAGATAGCAAAAAGAGCAACAAGTGCCACACTAGAAACGCTAAAATAAGGGGCGAAAAAAACGCCGGCTACAGTGGCGAAAAGTATTATGCCGCAAAAAACCGCTTTCATGTTAAAGATTATGTTGGAAATGTTGGAAATGTTCAAGCCCCCTCTGTCATTCCGGACTTGATCCGGAATCCAGGTTTTATTTATATAGATTCTAAAGTCGTGCTTCGGAATGACAAGGAAGAAAAAGTGTCGTACAATGCGTATATGGCAACTGTAAACGACTTAGTAAATGACTTTCTGGAATACTGTGAAATAGAAAAAAACCAGTCTGAGCTTACAATCCGTAACTATGACCACTATCTCGGGCGTTTTTTAGAGTTTGCAGAACAAGGTCGAAGCCGGGAAATCAGGCCGGAACAAATCAATGCCGAGCTAGTTCGTAAATATCGCTTATATCTAAACCGGTTAAATACGGAGCTTGGCGGAAATCTGGCTAAAATCACCCAAAACTATCACATTATCGCCCTCCGTGCTTTCCTCAAGTACCTCGCCAAGCGTGATATCAAGTCTTTGTCAGCCGAGAAAGTAGAGCTCGGCACTAGCGAAAGACGACAAATAGAATTCTTAGAAATATCTGAAGTAGACGATCTCTTATCCGCTCCCGAAAAATATCCCTCTAAAAAAGAAATTATTACCTTGAGAGATAGTGCAATACTTGAAACTCTTTTTTCAACGGGTCTACGCATAAGTGAACTTGTTAGTTTAGGTCGTGACCAAATAAATCTAGAAAGGGGCGAGTTCACTGTGAGAGGTAAAGGAGGAAAGGACAGGGTTGTTTTCCTTTCGGATAACGCTTCAAAAAAGATTAAAACTTACTTATCAAAAAGAGAAGACAATGCCAAACCGCTTTTCATACACTTTTCTGGCATAAAAGATAGATTAGATGATGGTGAATACATGCGCCTCACCCCTAGAAGTATCCAGAGAATGGTCGCACGTTATGCCAAGCTGGTTGGAATAACAAAAAAAGTGACGCCACACATGCTTCGCCACTCTTTTGCTACAGATTTACTTATAAATGGCGCTGACATCCGCTCAGTCCAAGCAATGCTCGGCCACTCGTCCATTACCACAACTCAAATCTACACCCACGTCACAAATAAACAACTGAGAGATATTCACCGAAGCTTTCATAACCGTAAAAGATAAGTTTTTACTTAACGATATTCGAAATAGAGACCTTTTATATTAATACCTTTATTTACTGTGGCATAGACAGGCTCTAGTCCATTGAAGTTTCCTATCATTGGCGTTTGAGGTGAGGGGGAAAAGTAGCTGTGCCATTCAGTAGCGGTATTAAATCCATTGCTTCCATTACTTAAGCCCACTATAACTTTTCCGTCTGATTGTCTAAATGATACAATATCATCTTTACCGTCACCATTAAAGTCACCTACCCCTGGTACTTGCGGTGAAACTGCAAAACCACCGGCCCATTCAGTGGCGGCGTTAAATCCATTACTTCCATTATTTAAAGAGACTATAACCTTTCCATCCGACTGTCTAAACGAGACAATATCATCTTTACCATCACCATTGAAGTCGCCAACCATTGGTGTTTGTCCTGTATAACCAAAACCGTTATACCACTCTCCGCTCCCCGTACCATAAAAGTTACTACTTCCATTACTTAAGCCCACAAACACCTTGGCTACAGAGTTGTTTTGGAACGTAATAATATCGTCAAAGTTGTCACCATTAAAGTCTCCTGTCATCGTTTTCTCACCCGCACGACCAAAGTTTGTATGCCATATACTAGAAGCACCAAAACCAGTACTCCCGTTGCTTAAAGCGACATAAACGTTAACAAGAGTGGGATAAGCAGCAGCATTCTCCCACTGGTTTTGAAATGTCACAATATCGGCCTTACCATCATTGTTAAAATCTCCCACTGCAGGTGTTTCACCAGCACGACCAAAGTTTGTATGCCATATACTAGAAGCACCAAAACCAGTACTCCCGTTGCTTAAAGCGACATAAACGTTAACAAGAGTGGGATAAGCAGCAGCATTCTCCCACTGGTTTTGAAATGTCACAATATCGGCCTTACCATCATTGTTAAAATCTCCCACTGCAGGTGTTTCACCTGTGGGTGCAAAGTAACCATGCCAGGCGGTAGGGGTACCAAAGCTAGTGCTTCCATCGCTTAAAGCTGCAATAACTGCCCCGTCTGATTGCCTGAATGATATGATATCGTCAAAATTATATTGCCCAATAAGTGTCGATGTTGCACTACCTTCAAAAACTGCACCATCAGTTATCGTTGCACCACTACCAAAAAATATTTGGGTGGGAATAAACTTTGTACTATATCCAAAAGCCGTTTCAACTCCCTGACATTTATAGTTTTCATCTTTTACCATAACAGAAACAGAAGGTGTAGTCCCCCCCGTCCTATATGTAAGTGTATATCTTATTTTATTCAAAGATGAAACAGGTATCGGCGTTGTAAGATTATTCCCGGGGTTTTGTCTATCAACTATTGAAAGTCCTGCCGTCCCTATTTTTAATCCTATTCCTATACTATTTCCGTTATCAGTGAGACCAAAAACATGATCATTTGAGTCTCCTCCCCCCGATTTTTCGACAACTCCTTTAAATATAAAAGTATTATTAATAGAAGTTGGTGCTACATATGCACTGCATGTAGGACAGATGGGAAATCCCGCCGCACTGAGTATATTGATAGGTGGACTACCGGTCATGCCAGATAGGTTGATACCTTTTGCCTGTGATGAAGATACATCACTTTTTTCCCCATCAATCTTTCTCGTAACTCCACCAACTACTGTTCCCTGACTATAGTAACAGTAACGATTTGTATTAGAGTTGCCATCACCATCGTCATAACAGTATCTTTCAGGAGAGTCGTATTTGGCACCATCTGCTGGAGTTGTTCCAGCTCCCTTGATAACTCTAATATTATATTGAACCTGACTACTACTGTCCATAAACCCTGTTTTCACTACTTCTTCGTTATTGGCAGTGTAGTTTTTTATACGTTCTACGCCTGCCTCCGCAGCTAAGTAAGCCAAAGAGGAGTCATCCATTTTTGTTGACTGTTTTACCTCAGCTATCATTAAAACAGTAACAGTGCTTATAGTGATAAAAAATAGTGACATAAGCATCATCGTCCATATGAGAGCGCTTCCTCGTGTATTATTCTTTAAAAAGATTTTCATAACTCATTCCTTAATATTAAATACCCCGGAAAATATATCTTATCACCTGTACTCGCTGAGCCGTCTCTGATAAACTTATTAACCTCCATATTATACCGCAAAGTCTTAGGGTACGTGGGTGGATTATTACTAACCGGCTTAAAATCCTTTATGGTTACTGAACCAGATGAGATAAATGGTAACCACTTATAATCATTTGAAGTAATATCAATACTTGTGATATCGGTTTGAGAAAGATTGCCCATCGTCATATATCTAGGGTTTGTAGAGTCACTTTGATCACAACGAAAAACTAGTATCGGTGAAGAACTGCTTGGACCCATTTTAAAGGCTATATAGTCCTTAAGTGCAGATGATCCCGCAACAATGTTGCTAGCGCTAGCATCAGCATCACTACAAATACTTCCATCGGTGTTGTTATCCTTGACCACTACTTGGTAAGCCTCTTTTGCATATCTTGAGAAAATCTCCGATGTCATTCTTCCCTCCTGCTGAAGATTGGCCGTATCTTTGTATGTCATCTGTTCTCTTTGTAAAACAATAAAGAAGCTTACAGTTAAAGACATAATAACAGTAAAAATACCCATACTGACTATAAGCTCTACTAGTGTCATTCCTTCTTCGTTGTTTATAATATTTTTCTTCATTGTTTTGATAATATTGTTTTACTTTGAGAAACTATAGGTCCAGACCTGTCTCCCTTGTGAACATCTACCCTTACAAAATAATATTTATCTAGGCAGTCGTAGTTTTTGTCAACATCACTACATTCTTCGGAGTTTGTATTGAAACCTACCAAGTCCATCTCATCACTGGTAATGTCGGTTAGTTCTTTTATGGTAATATATCTGCTAAAACCATCAAAATTTCTAATTTGATTAGGTTCATCTCCCCAATTTGCAAACAAATCTTCCATATTCCCCCCGTTGAGATCTCCCCAAATAATCCAATCATTACTTATGAGTTCTCCACTTGTTGGATTAACAATATTACTAAAACTACACCCTATATCTCTCTGGTGTCTCACTATTTCTATTCCTTCTTGAGAGAGGGTAGTTGCCTTTGTTTTATCTTCAGACTGATACAAAAGATTTTTAGATGCCATTAGCATACCCATCATTGAGGCAGAAATAATCCCAATGATTCCACAAGCTACTACTACCTCTACTAGACTTTGACCCTTGTTCTTTATTTTGTTAAATATTATTTTTCTCATACTACTAGTCTATCTCCACATTGCCCTTTTGAGTTATTAATACTTTTCTTTCATCGCTTTCATTTGTGCCAACATATACCCTTAAATAACCAGGATCCAGAGTACCAGAACTTGGAGGAGTAGCAGTATTGGGTTTGTAAATCAGATTTTCATCTTTAGTCCAGCCAAGGCTTCCGAAGTTGGCATCCGCTGTATCAGGGTCTGTTTCTGGCGTGTAGTAGCTATAGTAACCTCCATATGGACTTGTAAATATAAGGTATATAAATCCGTTTGTCGTTGTCGTTTTATCCGGATAAGTTGTATCAAAAGGAGTATCAAAACTAACTATTATACTTTGACCATAGTTTGACCCTTCTGCGGGATTTATATTACCCACAACCTCTGGCTCCCCCAATACACTTGGTGTGCCAGGTGCACCAGAAGTATGACACGTAGAAACTCTGTTCATAAAATCTGAGGGGGCAGATGTGCCCATTTTTATTCTTATCGCTTTTATCTGTGTTGCCTTACCACCGCCCACACCACAGTTTGTACCGCCAGTTTCAACTCTTGTGGCAATCATATCAATAAAAGTATCTCTGACGCTTACCTGTATCAAGTCAATGGTATGTTGCACATATTTCTGTTTTCTTGTACTACCATATGCACCAAAGGTTATACCCAAAAGCAAAGCCACTACACCCATCACAACTATGAGCTCAGTCAGCGTATACCCATATTTATTTTTTATAGCCCTCCATGACATAATAAAATCCTTATCCAAGTTGTCATTCTGAACTTGATTCAGAATCTATATAATAATATCTTTTGAATTTCTGGATTCCGGATCAAGTCCGGAATGACAGAACGAAATCTACATAAATATCTTAACATAAAAAGAAATAATTTTCTCTCCATATGTAAGTCCAACAAATGTACCAATAACTAGGAATGGTCCAAAGGGTATTTTTGAACCTAGCTTCTTCTCACCTGAAAGAAGAGCAAAAACTCCAACTATCGCTCCTAGAATAAAGGCAACATAGAGTGCTATTAATACTCCTTGCCAACCCAAGATAAGCCCCATAAAAGCTACCAGCTTGATATCCCCTCCACCCATCCACTTTCCGTTTGATACGGCCGCCAAAGAATAAAAAAACCCTCCGGCAATAAGTCCGGATAGTAAATGATCAGTTAAGTATGGTAAATTGCCACCCAGTAAGGTATTTATACCAACATAAACTAAACCAAAAACCAAAACTGTATAAATAATCTCATCAGGAATTATTTGATGCTTTAGGTCGTAAACAAAGATAGCTATTAAAGATGAAGCAAAAAATAACCAAAAAAGTAAATTCATCAGCTCTAAGGGATTCCTCGACTCCGCTATCGCTCCGCTCGGAATGACAATAAGAACTGCAAAAACCAAACCGGTCGAGAGCTCAACCAAAGGATATTGAACAGATATATATTTTTTACAGCTTCGACATTTTCCTTGTAATAATAACCACGAAACAACCGGAATATTATCATGCCAGTCAATCTGCTTTTCACAATGAGGACAAAAAGAACGGCCACCTAGGTTTTTTCTTTTTTTATCCTCTAGCCGATAAATGAGAACATTCAAAAAACTACCCACACAAATCCCAAGAATAAATAAAGAGGCTATGATGAAGTAAATATACATAAGAATATTATAGCAACAAAAAACTCTCTTGCAGAGAGTTTCATTAAATAAATATTCAGGATGAGTAATTATTATAAACTAAAAAGTCAATCCCGGACCATGTATGCCCCCATCTGCAGTGGAACCCGGCCAACCACCTCCATTTTTATCACAACCTTCTGGTCCCGGAGAGGTTTTTCTAGCTTCATCTTCAGTAACAAACCAAAGAAGGTATTCTTGTCCCATATCAGTCGTGGCTGTTTTTTTATAATATTGAGTATAACATAGTCTATCCACGTCACCTTTGGGATATGAGGATGGTTCTGTCAACTTTTCCCCCGTGGCTCCAAGCTCTCCATTTGCATTTGGTTTGTTGGTATTTGCTGTAACGGTGGTATCAAAGAACGAATATGCATTAAGCCTGCTATAATATCCGGTATCAGTACTAGTGGTAAGACAGGCGCCAGTAGCAACATTAATGCCACAAGGGTACCGACCTTTCTTTGCGTAATAAGCTTCCAGCAAATCCCGGACTGTTTTACCATCATTTCTATATTTTGTATTTCTACTTGCTTTTTGCACTATAGTAATTGCACCAATTACTAAAACTGCAAGAACTGCAATAATTGCCATAACAACAACTAACTCAATAAGTGTAAACCCTTCTTTCTTTTTCATTATTTTTTCCTGTATCATAGTGGTTGCTTTATTGAAGTATATTATTCTCGGAAATAATATATTGTTAAACTAAAATTTTTCTAATACTCCGAAGAGGGTCCGAATACTTCTACCCCACTTATCATGCCACACCTGCAAACATTATCAATGGCGGTCTGATCGCCAGAGGGACTTGGAGCTGTACAAACTCCTGCAAAAAGTGTATCGGCTTTTTCTTCGGGCACAATCCATATCCTATAGTAAGGCTTGGTAGGATCTGTGTTGAGCATATTATAACAAACTGCACCCTTTTTGCCCGCATTCCTGCTCTGATTAGTTGGGGGGTTACTGGGATCGGTCATAAACTCGTTCAAAGCTCCCCCAGAAACAAAGAGTGTATAGCCGTTTCTGTCATTTGCCCCGGAGGGCGCTGCAGGAAAGCTTTTATACTTTGCATAGTGAGCTTCAACCGCTGTCTTGAGAAGTTTTGCATCATTTCTGAGGGTTGTATTGCGTGACTGCTGGCGAGCTAGTGTTATAGCACCAATCACTAAAACAGCGAGCACCGCAATGATTGTCATGACAATAACAAGCTCAACTAAGGTGAATCCTTTTCTCTTCTTTATATCTCCCATAACAGCCATTATGAAGAAGTATTTCATAATGGTTGGTTACAAAGAAAATAGCCTCTTATTGCACTTGAAGAGTATCTATTGTTTTTGTCGGAGTGCCCCCCGATTCACCATTATAGTTAGCTACTTCAATTGTATAAGTTGTTGATGTTAAAGCTGTTACCCTTCCTCCACCTACATTGGTAGCGTCTCCTTTTGTTCCTGTTCCTGCAGTACAAGTAGTACCAGCATTATTAATCTGGGATATTCCATCTGAAACTGTTTTGGCACCACAAACATTCCCAGCTGTAGAACAATATTCTTTTTTATTAGCAAAATATCCTTCTAAACAAGCTTGCAACGTACGACTGTTTGCCCTGTTTGCTGCTTCAGTAGCGGATCTTCTTGCTATTGTAATCGCCCCGATAACAAGAACTGCAAGAACTGCAATTATTGCCATAACAACAACTAACTCAATAAGTGTAAAACCTTCTTTCTTTTTTAGATTTTTCATTTTTCACCTCCTTCCTGCCCGTCCGTAGCCTTAAAGCGAAGGCGGGTCTTGTTTTTCTATACTGATATTGAACCAATATACTTATGCTATGTCAATCTATTTTTTCTTTGTGATATGTCAAAACGTTATTTTTTAGTAAATACCCCAACGTTATAGATTGGTAAAAGAATACATATCATAATAACACCAACTATACTGCCCATTACCACTATCATTATCGGTTCTATCAATGACTGCATACTTTTGGTCATATTATCAAGCTCATCGTCATAGTACTCCGCCATGTTTTGAAGCATCTTATCTAGTTCACCGGTACTTTCTCCAACCGCTATCATTTGGGCAACCATGATAGGAAATATTTCTTCTTTTTTAAGTGACGTAGAAAGAGATTTGCCTTGCTTGACTTCATCTTTTGCCCTAGAAATAGCATCGGAGTATATAACGTTTGGCATAGCCTCTGAAACTATCTGGAGAGCATCAAGTATGGGTACACCGGAAGCAATGAGACTGGAGAGTGTTCGAGTAAAAATAGACAGATATGACAGCTTTACAAAAGCGCCAACTACAGGAATAGAAAGCTTTAGTCTGTGCCAGACATACTGGGCAGTCTCGTTCTTTTTTATATACATTCTTAATGCGACAAAAACTGCAAAAAAGAATAAAATAATGAACACAAAATAGGTTCTTAAAAAGTGGCTTACTGATATAAGTATCCGAGTTGGTATAGGAAGATCTGCACCAAAACCACTATAAAGACCCTCCATCTGAGGCAAAACAAATGTTATAAGTCCAGCAACTACTCCAACAACCACCAATGTCAAAAATGCCGGATATATAAAGACTGTTTTAATTTTCTTAATCGTTTTATAGTTTTTCTCGGTTTGGTCGGCCATATGAAGCAATACTTCCTCTATCTTACCACTTGCTTCGCCGGAGGCGAGAATACTGATGTCGGTTTTGTTAAAAGTTTCAGGGAAGTTACCAAAGGCGGCCGAAAGAGCGCCTCCCGCTTCTATATCGCGGATCATCTGTTCTATCATAGTTTTCACATTTTTTTTAGAGGTTTGTTCCTGAAGAGTGGCAAAAGCTTGAGCTATGGGAAGCCCGGCACCGGTCATGGTTGCTAGCTGTCGGACAAAGAAAACCTTATCTTTTCTTGATATTTTTTTACCAAAGGAAATCCCAACTAGAGAACTTTTAGATGCCTCACGAATATCAATAGGGAAAATGCCCTTTGATACCAAAAGACTAGAAGCTGCCTGTTCACTCTCTGCTTCTATAAGTCCTTGTGTCGGCGCTCCGTCCTTACCCCTTGCTTTGTAGTTAAATTCTTTCATTTTTTCCTACTATTCAGTTTTCTATCCATGCAGTAATCTTTCAAGTTCTTTGACATCTATGGCATAACCCTTAGCTTCTTCAAGTGTGATTCTACCTGTTTTTATAAGACTAGCAAGGGTCCTGTCCATCGCCTGCATCCCCTCAGAAGCACCTGTTTGGATAACTGCTTCCAACTGATGTGTTTTTTGCTCACGAATGATATTTCTGACAGCTGGCGTTACAACTAGTATTTCTGCTGCTGCCACACGTCCTCCTCCTATAGAGGGTATGAGACGCTGAGATACTATGCCCTGCAAGATATTTGAAAGCTGTACTCGTATCTGTTGTTGTTGATGAGGAGGAAATACATCTATCATTCTATCTACTGACTGTGCGGCATTATTTGTATGAAGCGTAGCAAAAACCAAATGACCTGTTTCTGCAATAGTTATCGCCGCTGCAATAGTTTCTAGATCGCGCATCTCACCAATCAATACAACATCCGGATCTTCACGAAGCACACTTCGGAGAGCCGCTGCAAAGGAACGAGTATCATAGTGAACCTCGCGTTGTTCTATAATAGATTTATTATGGTTGTGAGTATATTCTATAGGGTCTTCCACTGTAATGATATGACAAGCTCTCTCCTTATTAATCTTATCAACCATGGCCGCCAATGTTGTAGATTTACCAGAACCTGTTGGTCCAGTAACCAGAACCAATCCCCTAGGGTACTCTGTAAACTTATCCACTATTTTTGGCATACCAAGCTGAGTAAGACTGCGAATAGCAACTGGGATAAGACGAAGCGCAAGACCAACATTACCTTTTTGATGATAGGCATTTGCTCTGAAACGAGCAAGATCTCCATATGTGAAAGAAAAGTCAACTTCCTTGTCTCTTTCTAGAATATCTTTTTGAACATCATCAAGAATGGAAAATGTGAGATCCTTGACGTCTTTATCGGTAAGTGCACGCACACCATCTATCGCAACGAGTGCTCCATCAACTCTAAGCATTGGTGGTACACCAACCGTCAAATGAAGATCGCTAGAGTCTTTTTTTATAACCTCTTCAAGAAAGTTTTCTATTTTTAGTTTTGCTGTCTCAGCCATATTCCCCTCCGTTTTCTTAATTTTAGAACAATGTGTTTATGATTACAATGTTTTTGCTTTATTACTCCGTTGTTGTTCTCACCACTTCCTCTAGTGTGGTTATCCCTGCTAGTGCCTTCAAGAAACCATCCTGGCGCATAGTTACCATTCCTTCAGCTATGGCTGCGTCTTGGATATCAGTGGATGAAGCTTTCGTAACAATTAAATTTTCTATTTTTTCTGTAACTCCAAATATCTCATAAACCCCAGTTCTACCCCAATAACCGGTATTTTTGCAATAGTCACAGCCCTTACCTTTGTATAACTTAAACTTTTCATCTTCGGCAAAGGGAAGATTATCAAAACCAAGTTCTTGGGTCTTTTTCTTTGGATCATTTTTTGATGGTAATATACCCTTCAAAGATGATTTAATAGCATTTACCAAGCTTGGGCTTGCGTCATACTCTTCTTTGCAATGCTCACATACTTTCCTAACCAAACGTTGAGCAACAACCGTATTTACTGTAGAAGCAATCAGAAAAGACTCTATATCCATCTCAAGAAGCCTTGGGAGAGCACCGGCAGCAGAATTTGTATGTAAGGTGGAAAGTACGCTATGTCCAGTAAGGGCAGACTGCACGGCAAGCTCCGCGGTTTCTTTATCACGAATCTCTCCAACCATTATCACATCAGGGTCTTGACGCAGTATAGAACGAAGACCAGAGGCAAAGGTCAGACCAACAGCGTTGTTTACTTGTATCTGGTTTATCCCATCTATATTATACTCAACCGGATCTTCTACGGTAATAATATTCACACTTGGCTTGTTTATTTTTGAAAGGATTGCATATAAGGATGTTGACTTACCAGAACCTGTAGGGCCGGTAGAGAGTATCATCCCGTGCGGTTTTTTTGTCCCTTCTTCAATAATCCTAAAAGCTCGGCCTTTTATACCAAGATTTTCTAAGGTTATGATGCCGCTTGTTTTGTCCAGAAGCCTGATAACAACCTTTTCGCCATAAACTATCGGGGTTATAGAAATACGAAGGTCTATCTCCCTATCTTCTAAGTTGAGCTGAAAACGACCATCTTGTGGTACACGATGTTCATCTATTTTCAGGTTTGATAGTATTTTAATCCGAGAAACTAATGCAGGATGAATATGCTTCGGAAGGGTCATGGTATTATATAAAATACCATCTATTCTATAACGGACTTTGATATCTTTCTCTCTGGGCTCTATATGTATGTCAGATGCTCTAGACTTGGCTGCATACTCTAAAATGGTATTCAGAGCTCTCGTTATCGGTGCATCCTGAGTAATAAGGGCTGCATCACCCTTCTT
>JBBTZO010000005.1:0-9246 GCA_038061315.1 Patescibacteria group bacterium | reverse complement strand
ATATAGAAAGGATTTCTAGTATCCTGAATGGCATAAAAGGCCCTTATGAGAAGAGGTATCAGTCCTTGAGCAACCAGTCCAAAGGAGAAGAAAAGAAGTGTCTTTGTCGTCCAGTAAGTTGCTTCCCAGTCAAAGCTTCCAATACCGAAAATAAGACGGACTATCTGGGCCCTCAAAACTATAATCCCGACAGTTGCGGGTATCATAAAGAAAAGTATGCGCCGCGCACTCCATGAAAACCTATCTATAAACTCATCCATGTCTTTTTTAGCATGGCTCTCTGAAAGTGCCGGAAAGATTGCCGTAGCTATAGCAATGCCAAAAATAACCGTGGGCACGGTTTGGATATTGTTTGCATAGTTGAAAACACTGATACCCCCAACAAAAAAAGAAAGAACGATGGTATCAACTACGATATTTATCTGATTAGCGCCAATAGTTAAAGTTCTGGGGACCATCATCTTTATCATTCGCGGTATCTCACCTTTTTGGAAGTCTATCACCATTCGCCACCTCCAACCTGTCCTGAGGACAGAAGGAAGCTGAACTGCTGCCGCAAAAAATGCCCCGGCTACAACACCTATTGCTGGGGCGTATATTTGAGGATTAATCCTGTCAACAAGAAAAATCATCGATAAGATAATAGAAACATTATAGATAATAGGAGCTAGCGAGTAGGCAATAAACCTCTTGTGAGAGTTTAGGATGCCGCCAAAAATACCCGAGATAGAGAAAAATATTGGAGAAAGAAGCATTATTCTTATTAGATTTACGGTTGTGTCGTAAGTATTTATGTCCGTATTTATGTCACGATTGAAAAATCCGGGCAGGAGAAATGGAACTAGTTTTGGCGCCAAAATAAAAACTATAACCCCAAAGACTATCGCGCAAATAAGGATAAAGTTCATAAATGAACTGGCGAGGTCGTTAGCCTTTTCCTTCTCATTTTTTGTCAGCTTCTCTACAAAAATAGGTATAAATACACTTGAAAGTGCACCTAAAATAAGAAGGTTAAATATCAGGTCCGGAATACGAAATGAGGCATAGAAAATATCCGTTTCGTGGGATGCGCCAAAGTGACCGGCAATAAGACGTTCACGAAAAAGGCCAAGAATGTTTGAAACCAGACCCGTTCCCGCCAAAATAAATGCTGCCGCAGAAACAGTCAGCTTTTTATCCCACATTAAGTACAAAAATTTTCTAACTCTAGTCACTCTTTTTTACCTTATCAACCTTACTCATGAGTTTTTCGAAGTCCTCACCTTCAATAGTTTCTTTTTCTACCAATGTTTTTGCAACAAGATCTAGTTTTGTCTTATTTTTCTTTAATATATCCATGGATTTCCTATAACAATCCATGATTATCTTATTTGTCTCCTCGTCAATGATAGCCGCTGTCTCCTCTGAATAGTCTTTGTTGTGCTCAGTCAGCTCTTTGCCTAAAAATACCTGTTCACCTTGATGACCATAGACCTGCGGCCCGAGTTTTTCGTTCATTCCATATTTCACAACCATATTTCTAGCCATCTTGGTGGATTTTTCTATATCATTTGCTGCGCCAGTACTTATTTCGTTGAATATCATCTCTTCTGCCGCTCTTCCGCCCATAGCCATTGTGATATCATCGGATATCTTTGACTTGGTCAAAAGTTTCAAGTCCTCTTTTGGCAAGCTCCAAGTAACGCCTAACGCCATACCGCGAGAAATAATTGAGATTTTATGAATAGGGTCAGCATTTGGCAAGACGTGTCCAACTATGGCATGACCGGCTTCATGATAAGCAGTAACTTCCTTTTCATGCTTGTTTAAAACATTACTTTTTCTTTCCGGACCAAGCATTACTTTTTCTGTCGCAGAAGAAACATCCTCCATCGTTATTTCTTTCCGATTTTTCCTGGCAGTAAGTATTGCCGCTTCGTTCATAAGATTTTCAAGGTCTGCACCTGAGAATCCCGGAGTTTGTTTTGCGATTGTATTAAGTTTGACATCTTTTGCTATTGGCTTGCCTCCGGAGTGAACCTTCAAAATCTCTTCACGAGCCTTTACATCAGGCATATCCAGAACTATTCGTCTATCAAATCTGCCCGGACGGAGAAGGGCTGGATCTAAAACATCCGGACGGTTTGTAGCCGCCATTACTATGACATTTGTACCTCTCTCAAAACCGTCCATCTCAACGAGTATCTGGTTGAGTGTCTGTTCTCTCTCATCATGTGAACCGCCAAGACCACTTCCGCGCTGTCTGCCTACTGCATCTATTTCATCTATGAATATGATACATGGTGCATTTTTCTTGGCACGATTGAAGAGATCACGAACACGGCTAGCGCCAACTCCGACGAACATCTCAACGAACTCAGAGCCGGATATAGAGAAGAAGGGAACATCGGCTTCACCTGCTACAGCTCTTGCAAGCAGAGTCTTACCAGTTCCTGGACTACCAAAAAGCAAAACACCTTTTGGTATCTTGGCCCCAAGGTTTAGAAACTTTTTCGGATACTTTAAAAACTCAACTATCTCTTCTAGTTCCTCTTTTGCCTCTTCACTACCGGCAACCTCCTTGAAAGTCACTTTTTTCTTTGTTTTGTCATACACTTGCGGTTTGCTTTTACCAAATCCCATCGCCTGGTTTGACGCTCCCTGACTTTGTCTGATGAAGAAATACAGAATACCAACTATCAAAATCACCGGTAAAAGTTGGATAGCAATAGCAATCCAGACTGAGTTGCTACTTGAAGACTTTGACTCTATGGTAACTTTAGTTGGGTCTATGTTTTCAACCCCATTGAACTTAAGCATATCGGTGATTTTTTCACTTTCACTGATTGAAGATGTTTGTTTTTTCCCATCCTCTAAAGTTATAGTGACTTTACTTCCCTCTTGCTTGATGTTTTTGACTTTACCATCTTTGACTTCTTGAGCAACTTTTGAAATATCAACCTGCTCTTGTTTCTGACTTGGGATAGAAAAAGAATACACTGCTGCCAGTATTAATATTACCGTGACAAATATTAGAATATTGCGATTATTTTTCTTTAATGGTGGTTTTTTCATATCTTCGTTGCCTTTACACTTACTGAATATTTGTTATTTTTATCTAACCCGTAGTTTGGATTAATCCTAATCCCCGGTATCCATACTATCTCGTCTTTTTCGCTCACCACAACCGGATAACTATCTCTTTCATCGCGAGGAATCTTCGCATCTACAAATACATCCTGTAAGCTTTTTGTCTTTCCTTGACTGATTGAAATCCTATCTCCAGCCTTTCTACATCTTACACGTAACGTAGGCGTTTTTTGAATGTCTAAAAATACTAAATTTTTGCTTTGTTTTGTATTTTTTACTCCTGATTTGCCTAAAAAAAGCCTCCATCTACCAAAAATAGCTTCTTTTTCCATTTCTAGCCTTATGCTTTTTGGCTTTTGCACGGGGCTTTTTTCTTCTTTTCTAATCTCGAGTTTATCATAAATTCTCCTCACAAGCAACCCTTGGGGTAGCACGACTTTTTTTGTTCCATGAGCAACTTTTGTTAGCTTTAAAATATCTTCAATATTTTTTCGTGAAATATCACGCAAATCGCCCTTCACATAGCGGGTAGACTTCCTTAAAACCTCCGATTGTAGGTATAGACTAATCTTAGCCAGTTCTTTTGTAGACATTGAGGCTGAGCCTTTTCCTTCTTTAACTATTTTTCCGTAATATTTTTCCGTGATACCTGAAATTACTTTGTCCGCTCCACGCAAATCTTCTATTTCTCGTATAACTACCTGTAAAAAATCCGGGTTCATTTTTTCAAGTTCCGGTATTACCTTGTGCCTGATGAGATTTCTTTTGATGCTAAGATCTTTATTCGTCACATCCTCTACAAAATTTATTTTATTTTCTCTTGCATACGATTCGATTTCTTTTCTCGTTGTAAAAAGAAGCGGACGGATCAAGTTTCCACTCTTTGGCTTCATAGAAACTAGGCCTGTCAGCCCACTCCCGCGAGAAAGATTTAGAAAAAATGTCTCTACAAGGTCGTTTTTATGATGCGCAACGGCAATCTTGTCCATCTTTTCCTTCTCACAAACTTTTTTAAAAAATCCATATCGGATATCCCGAGCCCTTTCTTCAATATTACTACCTGTTAACTTCACTTTTTTATCAAAGAGGGGCAGTCCATATCTTTCAGCCAACTCTTTTACAAACTTATGGTCCCTGTCAGACTCTTTTCTTAAACCATAGTTAATGTGAGCAACTGAAAGACAGACTCCTAGTTTTTTTTGTAATTTAGTAAGAATATCTAAAAGCACGACCGAGTCTACTCCGCCGGAAACACCCACTAGAATATGGTCTCCTTTTTCAATTAGACCGTTATCCTTAGAGAAAGCTAAAAATCCTTTTTCCATAGTTAAAGTTTATCTGATAATAATTTTAAATAATAGTGTATGAGAAACAAAAAAGCCCCATTCGGCGCTTTTTGATTTTTATTTTGGTAGACCACCTGCTACGCTATTCAAACACTCTCAAAGACGATATTTTCCTTTTAAATAACCTTAAACGGCACATGGAGAAGATCTCCGCCTAGTCTCTGAAACCTTCCTTTTCCGCCCAAGTTAGTCCTCATTCATTCTATCCCCTGGATTTTTCCTGTCAATATCTTTGCGCCTTTTTGGTTGAGCTGTATCGCTATTTGTGGTACTATCTCTCTACCGTTAGAGGCAAGCAAGGGCTTCGCCTTTGCACCTTAAATCTTTATCACCTTAGGAGGTGAGATCGTGAACAAGGTTAGTACAGCACAGTTCATCATTGCTGGAGTCCTGCTTTTGTGCACTATGGTCGCATTAATCTGTATTTCAGTGATCACCCAGGGTAATAATCTGGTTTTCTGGATAATGATGGTGATCCTGGCACTTACCGGGGTTAACTTTTTCTTTTCCTGTGCCAGCTGGGTCAAGGGTCTGGAAGGGAAGGGTCGTGGTAGTCAAGCAGGTTCGGGTGAGAACTTCATAGTTCAATCTGGTGGTGGCGGTTAATAATTTCCAGTATTCCTTATTACGTCAGGAGGCGACAGGCATGGGCGGCTTGGACATGGATGCGGAAGTACTGAACAACTGGCCGAGACTAACCAAGAGCGATACAGTTGAGGTGGGTTTGGTTCTCGGTAAGATGTATGACGAGCTTGATGAGGATGATCCTCAGACAGCGGCACAACTGCTCAATGACTTTCTTGCGGAAAGACCTCTCCGTGAGTTGAGCGAGAAGTATGCCTTACAGCTTCCCGAAAGAATTCTCCGGCAATCGGAAATTCGAGTTTCAGGTGGTGAAGGTGGCGGTTCAGCCGGATAAATCAATCCTCAATAATCGAGCAGGAGTTGAGAAATGAAAGCTACAAATCTGATATATGTGCCTGATTGTATTCCAGGCGACCTTTTGACCATGCAGGAAATGGTAATCAGGGAAAGCTGCAGCGAAGCGATCAGTGAAGAACTAAGCGTGGCTATGAACCCTGATATCCGCTTTATACCTGTTGCGAGGCATGATGCGATAGGAAACGCGGTTGAAGGATATGGCGAAGAACTTTTGGCCTATTGCCATGTTTCCGGGGACAACAGGTTGCGAATAAAGTTCAGGGACTACTACGCCCAGGTAGTTGGAACATGTTTGGGTAATCTTGCCAAACAGAGCCTTCCTGGAAGGAACGAAGCTCGGCCGACGTGCAAACGCATATCAGTCTGGGTACGTACAGACGATCCGGAAAGCTCATCCATCATCCATCGTCTTGAGCTTAGGGGTGATGGCTTATGGTCAGAATACTGCGAACATGGGATGGATGCCTGTGCCATTCAATGAAACCTAAGGTTTGAAGCCCAAGGCTTCATGCTATGGTTTAAAAAGCAATGTCCGGCACTGGAAACAGTGCCGTTTTTTTGTGCTTAATGTTTGATGTCCTGTCCGGGGTGTACTTTTTTAAAATAAAATTATGCCTATATATAGGCATAATATCAAGTGGTTGACATGGTAGACCACCTGCTACGCTATTCAAACACTCTCAAAGACGATATTTTCCTTTTAAATAGCCTTAAACTGCACATAAAGAAGGTCTCCGCTTAGGCTGATATGATCAAAGTACATCCAAAATACCCCGTAAATTCTCGTGAATTTCCTCTACATTTATTTCTTCCCGATAGTACAGACTCTCGGCTCCTGACCTTTTAGCCTCTTCCGCAATTTCAAGATTATCTAGAATGGAATCCTTGCTTAGTGGTTTTCTGAGTTCTTTCTTTTTTAGAATTTCTACTATTTCTTTTGGTTTCAATCCGCTTCCTTTCATAACAAGTGCGAGATCGTAAAAGTCACGATATCTGGCTCTTTCATTAATTGCTCTTACTTTTTCAGCACATATCTCCTTTTTAGCCATAACAGGAACGGTAGCATCAATATTATAGGCGTTGTTGTATTTAGTATTCTCTGCTGGCAATATCAACTCTTGTGTCAAATCAATATCAATCTTTATTGAGTTCGGCTGTCCTAGAGGACCGGTAAATTTCAGTCTCTCAATCTTCAGCGTATGGTCAGATTGGTAGTGCTTTATTATCTCCAGCCAGTCAAATGGCTCAAAAACTTCTTTAACATCATCTATCGTTACTTTTTGTGTAGCCTGAAAATCTAGGTCTTCGGAAAATCTCAACTGGTCAAGATAAACATGATGGATAGCGGTTCCACCCTTAAAGACCAATGCGTCTTTCAGTTTCGAGTCATAGATTATTTTTAAGATTATAGCTAGAAGATAATCTTTTTCTGCAATTGCTAAAGGATAACGAAGCTCATTCTTATTAAGAATAGAGAGCTGGGATCTACTGAGTAAATCTATCTTCATAGTAGAGTCTCCACTTAGCGTTAAATAAGTCAGATTTCTTTGTTAGTTTTGCAAAGCCGGGCGTTCCTTTAAGCCCCAGGTAGAGTTCTTCTGAATCAATTCCAGTCATATCTAGCAGAAATCCCAAGCGTCGTCTGAGCGTTACAGGATAAACCATTGAGAAACCAATTATTTTTTGAACATTAATCTCATCCTGAGTTTCTTTCAGTTTTTCAATCAAAAGATCGATCGTATAAATGTCTTTTCTGAAATGGAGAAAATCCAAGAGAGTCTTTTCAAGACTGGCTACATTGGCATGTTGTCCTTCAATAGAAACTTCCTTAAAGCCTGTCATCATTCGTGTATTGGCTTTCACATATTTATATCTAAGCTCCTGAAACTGGAAAATTTTTGCCCTGGAAGATGTGACTGCCGTTACTGTATTGGATAGCTGGTCAAAAAATCCGTGATAATTCAGAGCAAAATCGAGCGAAACATAAGAGTCGGGAACCAATACCTGAGAGATTACTAAGGGAGAGATATTGGAAAAGTTATGAGATTCCAGATTGGCAATGGCAAAATAGCCTCTTTTAACCCGAACTAACCAGCCATTTCTAACTAATTTCGTGACCAGGTTCCTAACTGATTGCTGACTTATACCGAGCTCTTCCTTAATCTGTTCCGAAGTGACGATGTAGCCATGTTCGGATATAAGGCTTTCGAGCAGATGAAGCTCTTTTTCTGATAAAATTGTCTTTTTCATATCCATATAATACTCTACTTGAGGTTATTATCCTGTGAACATTAAGACAGATTAGATCTATTTATGCAATAGTTTTTTCTGTGGAAAAAGTTGAACATCATCACGCTTTCCAATGATTATAGTTGTCATTATACCTTACTCTTGGTATAATAAGAAACCAAAATGAACCTTTACAAAATTGAAGGTCGTGATCTGTCTGAACACAAGTTTGATGGACAGATGTACGGCCTTTAAACATTTCAAAAGAGAGGTGGGGATATGAGCGTCACTCGGAAAGAAATATTAAACCACGTAAAAGAAGTCCTGGAGAAAGAGGTATGTCTAGATCAGGATGAACTTGACGGGTTAACCGAAGACAGTATGCTCGTCAGGGATCTGGATCTGGATGACATGGACTGTTCCACAGTTTTGCTTAGATTGGAAGAACGCTTGGGTATCAATATCCTTGACAAGGAAGTCGTGGATTCACGCACGACTGGAAGGATGGATATATCCGTCAGTAATCTGTTGGACGTCATAGTTCAGAAAGCCGGAAATTTGGTCGAGGCAACTTTCGAACTCATCAATCGCATTGAAGCTATCGAGAAAGAGGCTGAGCCTTTACGGAAGCAGCTTGACGGGTTAAATCGTCGTCGGGCGGCATTCGTCAGTGACTTCAGCTTGAACATGATGGAAGAAGACTTCACGGATGCAATGTTCCTTTCCTTGATCAAGCGTCTTCGGGAGACTGGTAAAAATCCCGAACAATGCTCGGCATACTCAATAGAACTCATGCGACACGTAAACGTAAGGGGTCTTAGCAAGTTCAATGAGGAAATAGCCTGGCTGGAAGAAAGGATGAATCACTACAATCTTCTGACGGTTGCAGCGAATTCCAAAACCGAAAGAATAACGGGAAGTGACAGCGAGCAACAAGAACACGACGAACTTTCTGACCCCGGAGGACCAGGTTTGCCAGAAGTTCCCGTTGATTACGACGCTGAATAACCATCCAAAAAAGTTGAGGAGGTGATCTGATGTATAAGGGATATTGTCCTGTTGGCGCAAACGGCTTCGAGTACTTCAGACTTTGGGATACCAAGGAGCAGAGGATGAGTTGCATCATGACTCTGCCGGAAATGCTTCACGAGTATTCTGTTTCGGTCTGGGGCGAGAGGCCTTTCCTCGTAGCCATCGAAGAAGACACCGCTATCGTCATGCCTTCGGTTGGTTTGGATGACGTTGAAGGTGTGGCACTCATGAAACACGACATAGTCGTATGGACCGTTAATAAAGGTCTTTCCAGGGGTGTCATTGAATACGGACACTACGAGTGGGAAGGACACATGTACTTCGGTTGGTATGTAGATTGTGGGGATCACATTATCCCACTCTCGGCCAACTCATGGAAGCGCCTCGGTAACAAATACGAACATCCTGAGATGCTACCTGAAGCCTTCCTAGTAGACGCAAACCAGACGTAAGGTTCTACCAGGAATCTTAGACAATAAACGGCACCGGAAACGGTGCCGTTCTTTTTTTGTGCTTAATGTTTGATGTCCTGTCCGGGGTGTACTTTTTTATAATAAAATTATGCCTACATATAGGCATAATATCAAGTGGTTGACATGGTAGACCACCTGCTACGTTATTCAAACAC
>JBBTZO010000004.1:0-14349 GCA_038061315.1 Patescibacteria group bacterium | reverse complement strand
ATGCTACAATAGATTTTAATATGTTAGTGTCCTAAATGTCCGATGCCTCGACCTTTTTGTTTTTCATAGTTTGAAATATTATTTAATCTTGAAAAAATCGTTAATATTCGTCACAAATACAATAGAAATCTTCGCTCTGTATATTACACCAGTTGCCAGTGTAGCCACCTGCGTCGTAGCCACCCGCAGGAGCGCCCCACGGCCTGCATGACCCATCCTGTTCACCGTTCTCCCGCCCTCTAATCTTGTTACCAAAATTGCCCCTGGTCGCTTTGGCGGATTTCCAGTGGTGAAAGTTCCATAGTCATAATAACAATACTTACGATAGTCTCCTGAAGGAGTGTTAGAAGGAGATTTGGGGATTTCTTTTAAAACACCCGCGTCTACAATCTCCTGCATGCTCTTCTCAAAATAGTCGCCTGCTTCTCCCTCGCATGCACCATAACCAGGGTGATAATTTTGAGGCATTCTATGATTTTTAGTATAAAACGCCACCAGGGCGGTATTTAAGGTTCTAAGATCAGCTCTTCTTGTAGTATCTCTTGCCATCCTTCTTGCAATACCAATTGCACCGGTCACCAAAACCGCCAGCACAGCAATTATTGCCATCACAACAACGACTTCTATTAATGTAAAACCTTGATTTTTCTTCGAATTCATAAGTTTTATCTTTCCAAAAAGCAAAAGTAGATACTTTTATTATAAGCTTATGTCATTGCCTGTCAATTGTGACTCGCGAAAGATATAGCGGTATGGTTGACGGGTAGAATAATAACTATCACTACAAAATAAAAAATCGCTGAAAACTCAGCGATTTTTTGATAGGTAACTATTTGGTGCTGCGGAGAGGACTTGAACCTCCACGACCTAAATCGGCCACTAGCCCCTCAAGCTAGCGCGTCTACCAATTCCGCCACCGCAGCATAATATTATTTTTTTTGGTGCCCGGGGCGGGACTCGAACCCGCAAGGTCTGGTATGACCAAAGGATTTTAAGTCCTTCGCGTATACCAATTCCGCCACCCGGGCGTATCTGGAGGCCTCGCCCGGAATTGAACCGGGGTAAACGGATTTGCAGTCCGCTGCGTAACCACTCCGCCACGAGGCCAGGGTTGAGGAGCAGTGATGCTCCTCTTCTAATTGATCTAATATGGACTTTCGTTGCTGTTTTTCAGACTCCCAACCGCGAGTTGCTTCAAATGGCAACTCTTTAACAAGGTTAATCGTTTCCATTAGAATGTGGGACAGGAAGAACATTCGAGGTGCGATAATATCTAACGTTGGGTAACCCCCATGAAATTGAGGTATATTTACCTCGATAGTTTCTTCTATCATGTTTCCATGTGCGGATGACCACATTCCCCGATGCCTCGGGCCGGCAACGATTTCACCAAAATATACGAGCATCTCGCCATCTGTATCTTCTTCTCGCTCGTGCATCCTGAGATATGTACAGCCAGAAGATGCTTCTTCCAGACTGAGCCAGAATCCTCCTTCGTTCTGGCCTATAAGCAGTTTATCTTTCTTCTTTGAATCCACAGTAAACTGTTTGAAAAGCAGGGTTGGAATCTCACGAACATCCATTTCCCCTCCTTATATTGGGAAAGTGCATTTATCTGAACATGTATATTTTACAGTATTTTAGCCCTAAAGTCACTTACAAATTAAAATAAAGCCGATATATGCGACTTTATTTGGAGCGGGAAACGAGATTCGAACTCGCGACCTCATCCTTGGCAAGGATGCGCTCTAGCCAACTGAGCTATTCCCGCATGGTGGCGAGACCCGGAATCGAACCGGGGACGCAAGGATTTTCAGTCCTTCGCTCTACCAACTGAGCTATCTCGCCGCATGTTAAAAACTTGGTAATTTACTGGTGGGCGCTATAGGACTCGAACCTATGACCCCCTCGGTGTAAACGAGGTGCTCTAGCCAACTGAGCTAAGCGCCCAAATATTACCAGAACATTATACTATAAAACGTCTAGTTGTAAAAGGAAAATTGATAAATTGCTGATTTCTTCTTGACATAAGAGAGTATAATATTTATGTAAGGATTTCATCCTTGCGAGTACCTGTTTTATAGACAATTCCTCTACTTTTAAAGCTTCTTCCCTTGATGCCCTTGAACTTGCCCGCGGGGCTTAAAGTGAACGGCTAAGTACCTATTTGGGATATTCGAGTAGTATTGCATGCGCGGCAATACAAAAGATATTCCAAAGTACCTCGGTCATTTACTAGCATAGTATCAAGGAACAGCACAAAAGTAGAGAGTAAAGAACGCACAAGGGCGGACAAGGAGGTCTAATTTATAAGAAACCAAGCCCTTAAAAGAATTTGCAGAAACGAACCCCCGGTGCGAATGCACTTTTCCCACCGGGGTTTCACTTTGTTTTTTTGTTTTCAAATGCTTTAAAATTACATATAATAAAACCCATGAAAAGATTTTTTAAGATTTCAGTCCCGATTGCTATATTAATAATTCTACTAGGATTTATTGCCTACAATACCGGAATCCTAAGTTTTAGAAGTTTTCCTCAAGATTCGGGTCCAAAGCAAGTGACTCTGAACTGTACCTATCACGGACAGAAGGTAGCTATCAGTGAAAACTTGTACCAAAGTGTAGATGACTACTATAGTTCGGAACCTAAAAAGAGACTCATGAACCATCAGTCTTATGTTTCTGAAGATAAAAAAGATGCAACCATCAAAAACTTAACAAAAAAGATTGAAGATAAAGGGGCAGAACTTGGATTATCCGAAGACCAAACGGTGGACTTGGCAACTTGTTTTGTCCAAAATATACCCTATGACAGTGAAAAGGCAAAAATAGTTTTATCTGCAAGTCCGGCGGATAAAGTAGCAAGAATGACAAACAAGGAGTACGCGGATAGGTTCCCATATGAAACTCTCTATGACAACAAGGGGATTTGTACCGACAAATCATACCTAGAATCAGCAATTCTCAAAGAAATGGGTTATGGTACGGCACTTCTAATCTTTGATAAAGAAAAGCATATGGCGGTTGGGGTGAAGGCACCACAAGGATACACAACATTTAACACCGGGTATGGCTATATTGAGACAACAAATACCGGTTTTAAGGTTGGGCAGCTGCCACAGATAGACAAAGGTGGCGGAGGGGCAAAGAAAGCCGAACTTGATAAAGTGTCTACGGATCAGACGGGGGATGTTATTCCTGAGTTTCCGGAGTCGGACTTCTCACCGCCTTCTGAGGTAATAAAAGTTGCGGATGGTCAGGAGTACGAGCGAATCATCGAGATATCAAAAGAAATAAACAGGTTAAAAGAGATCACAGTTGCCATAAACTCAAAAAACAAGGAAGTTGTTGCTTATAGAGACGAGCTTAAAAAGTCTGAGGGAGAGGCTCAGGCGGCTAAAGATGAGCTAGCAAGCAGTGAGTCAGATTTAAACCGAGCTAAGGCAAAGTACAACAGTAGCCCAACAGATGAAAACTATGATGCATACAGGAAGGTATATGACGAGTATCAAACTGTTTACTACCAAACGAAAGGCGTGATAGGCAGTTACAATGCGAATGCTGGGAAATACAACGAAAATGTTAGGCAGCTAAACAGTCTCATAGATGAGTATAACAAGCTGATAAAAAACGACTAAAATATTTTGATTTTTATGATATAATAACGAAGCTATGAAAAAACCAAAACTTTCAACCACCCTAAATGAAGAGCTGAAAAATCACTCCAAGAAAGACAAGAAAAGACGCATCATTGCTAACAGTCTTGTCGTTCTTACTGTTGTAGTTTTTGTGATATTGGCCAAAGTATTTATTTTCAAAGGCGATATAAAGATAAGTGACGATAATAAAAAAGCACCGAGTGAAAAAATAGAGAGCCAGCCAGAGGTAAAAGATGAAACAAAGCCGGCAGAAGTGCCAGCAACAACACCTGCGGCCCCCACTGCCCCTGCCACTCCCGCACCGGAAACAGGATATACCACCTATGTTGTGAAAGAAGGGGATACATTAAGTTCTATAGCAAATGCGAACAATATGACATCCAAACAGCTCATGGACTATAATGGAATAGTTGACCCGACACTCATGCCGGGACAGAATATCAAAATACCAAAGTAATTTAAAATTTATAATTAAAAATGCAAAAATATTCTGTCATTCCCGCGAAGGCGGGAATCCAGGAAAATAGATTCCGGATCAAGTCCGGAATGACAAACTAATTAATAAAAGGAGATTAAAAAATGATAATGTTTATAGGATTAGGCATAGTAGTACTACTAGTTGTTGGTGTTATTTATATCTACAACAGTCTTATAAGGGCAAAGATTAGGGTTGATGAGGCATGGAGCGATATCGATGTTCAGCTTAAAAGAAGATATGATCTTATACCAAACCTAATAGAGACAGTGAAGGGTTACGCAAAGCACGAAAAAGAAGTTTTTGAGAAGGTTACAAGGGCAAGAACTGAGGCTATGGGAGCTACTGACCCTGCAACTAAAGGTAAGTCAGAAAATATGCTAACTGATACCTTGAAAAGTCTTTTTGCGGTTGCTGAAAACTACCCAGACTTAAAAGCAAATGAGAACTTTCTGGAGCTGCAACGTGAACTAACAGATACTGAGGATAAGATTCAGGCAGCTAGACGCTTCTACAACGGAAATGTTCGAGACTTTAACACGAAAATTCAGGTTTTCCCAAACAATATGTTAGCGGGTATACTTGGATATAAAGATAGGGAATTTTTCGAGGCCGAAGAGGGCGACAAAAAGCCAGTTAAGGTCGATTTCAAATCTTGAAATCGACAAATTCTCAATTCTCAATTCTCAATTTTCAATCAAATCTCAAATAACAAATTTCAAAAAGCCAATATTGGGATCTTGGACAATGCATTAGAAATTAGAAATTATTAATTTGGAATTATAAAACATGGCTCTGGTCTATAATGAAATAGGTTCAAATAAAAGAAAGACGGTCTTTTTTATGGCCGGTTTTCTTATTTTTATTATCGGTATGGGTTGGGTTTTTTCCAGAGCCCTTGGGATGTATTGGATACTTCCTTTGGCAGTTGCTTTTGCCTCTATTCAGGCAGTTACAAGCTATTGGTACAGTGACAAAATTACATTAGCCATTTCAAAGGCAAAAGAGATTACTCATGAGAATAATAAAGAAATTTTCCATATTGTAGAAAATCTTTGTATTACGGCCGGACTTCCTATGCCAAAGATTTATATTATAGAAGATTCTGCTCCGAATGCATTTGCGACCGGACGAGATCCTAAACATGCTGTTATTTGCTATACCACCGGAATATTGGAAAAGCTTGATAAGACTGAACTTGAGGGAGTTACGGCACACGAACTCTCACATATTGGAAACTATGATATACGTTTGATGACAGTAATAGTGGTTTTAGTAGGTATAGTTACACTTCTTTCTGACTGGTTTCTCAGATTTACTTTCTGGGGAGGAGGGGATGATGATAGTGATAACGGTCAGTTAGGATTAATTCTGATGATTGCGGGGATTTTTCTAGCGTTACTTGCGCCACTGGCTGCAATGTTTATACAGTTAGCGTTATCCCGAAATCGGGAATATCTGGCCGACTCAAGTGGAGTTCTTATGACTCGCTATCCGGAAGGACTGGCAAAAGCACTTGAGAAAATATCGGCAGACACTGAACCGCTTGAAGCGGCAAATAGGGCCACGGCACATCTTTATATTACAAATCCACTAAAAGGTCATAAAGGGAAACCTCGCGGATGGTTTAGCGGACTTTTTCAGACACACCCACCGGTAGAGGAGAGAATAAAAAGGCTTCGTGAAATGTAGCAACGTTTTGTCATTCCGACCGATACCACAAAGTGGAGAGTGGAGGAATCCCTTTTTCTCCGTCATTCTGGCTTGTCCAGAATCCATTCTTTGTCATTCCCGTCATTCGACTCTGAGGCCTGAGCCTCATCGCTCAGACTCGAAGAGCGGAGGCGGGAATCCAGTTTTTAAATAATTTCTACTTTTTTAGAAAAAGTAGAGCAAAAATCGCGACTTAAACGGATTCTCAAAAGGTCACTCAAAGCTCGATTCAAATTTGAAAAATGACAACAAGCCGATTCCGGAAGCCATATTTTCAAAAGTTCATCTCGCATATCGTTCTTTTTTCGAACCGATAGTCGCATTAAAACATTGTTTATTCTCGCTTCCAAAAAACCATGCCAGGAAGGATCTGAAGTGATAGTCGGGATTAAAATATTATTTATGAAAAATACAAGTTCAACAATTTTATCATTTCCATCAGTTGCCACACTTTAAAAACCTTGTTTTTAAAAATTATGTTTGATATTATATTTTTAAATAAATAAATTTTTGATCTAGGAGGGAAAATGGGTATTTTAATAGCAGTAGTCGTTATAACACTAGTCGTCGCCGCAATCGGCGCGGGCGTTTATGTTCTTATTTTCAGGGCTAAACATAAAAAAGAGGTGATGGCAAACTCACAAACGATAGGTGGTGGTGTTCCTGTGTATGGTTCAACACCAGAACAGCAAGTTCAAGGCCAGCCGGATTTCACGAGTAATATGACAGCAGAAACGAGTCAACCAGCCCCTGCTCCTAGCCCAATGATGAATGATATTACAGGAAGTGGACTTGCAGATGATGCCATGGCTGGTATACAGCAACCGTTTCAACCGCCGGCACAAGAGCCTTCTGTTGAAGTACCACAAGAAGTCCAGCCATCAATAAGTCGGGATTTTGCTCCAGAAACAACAAAGCCAGAAGTCCCAACTGATAGTGTTTCGCCTACTCTCGCGGTAGAAACACCTAGTTTAGATAATGCCCTTGACCTAAATCAGCTTGGTTCTCAAAACAACGGAGGAGGAAGTATACTTGATGACACGCAGACAGTTGCTCCTATTTCTGAAATGGCCAAAGAGGATATGGGCCAGACACCGGATGGCGATATGACTGACTTTTCAGTACCCGTTACAAAAGAAAATGAATCACTGGAACAGGTAGAGTCTGAGCTTGGAGAGGCGGCAGTATCTGCACAGACAGAGACAAAAGAGGAACCAAATGAAACACCAGCTCCACAACCCGGGCCAATAAGTACCCCTGAACCCACAGTCGCTCCGGAACCACTGGTTGTACCCGAATTTACAGCACCCACTGATGCACCGGTTCCACAACAACCTGTAGAAAATGTTGTTCCGGCACCGGACAATGTAGGAGGCGGACAGGACACGGATACAAAAGAAATGAATATATAATAAAGATTTTATCTAAAAAAGAGGGGTATAAGCCTCTCTTTTTTGTTATAATTTACCGTCTTCCTGTCATCCTCGGGCTTGACCCGGGGATCCAGAAAATAAGAATCAAGAGATGGATTCCTGCCTTCGCTCTTCGAGTCTGAGCGATGAGGCTCAGGCCTCAGAGTCGAATGACGGGAATGACAATGTGAGGTGAAATGACGATGTGAAAGCCTTATATTTCTGGTATAATTGCTTTATGGAAAAGATATCTTTAAGTCAGGCGAAGGAGAGGGCAAGTAAGTTGCGGGCAGAAATAGACCGTATCCGTTATGCTTATCATGTTCTAGATAAAGAAATAGTTTCAGAAAGTGCGAAGACGTCCTTAATGCATGAGCTTTCGCAACTCGAAGAAACATACCCGGAGATTATTACATCCGACTCACCGACACAGCGGGTAGCCGGGAAATCGCTATCAAAGTTTCAGAAAGTTCGTCATGCACGTCCCGGCATGTCTCTAAATGATGTTTTTGACACGCAGGAACTTGAGACTTGGGAAAAAAGAGTTCAGAAACTCGTTCCTAACAAAAAATTAGATTATTATGTGGAGCTAAAACTAGATGGACTCTCCGTTTATTTGACATATGAAAAAGGGCTTTTGAAGACCGCTGCCACTCGCGGTGATGGTACGACCGGCGAGGATGTGACACAAAATATACGAACCATTGAGAGCATTCCCTTGAAGCTGACTGAACCTGTCGACATAGAAGTGCGCGGTGAAGTTTATATGGACCATAGCCAATTTGAGAAGGTAAATAAAGAACAAGAAAAACTTGCCAAACCGACTTATGCTAATCCAAGGAATCTGGCAGCCGGGACTTTAAGGCAACTAGATCCTAAAATTGTTGCCTCTAGGAAGCTGAAGTTTATGGCTTGGGCTATATATGAAAAGGGGATTAAAACTCACGAACAAGAGCATGAAATGGCAAAAAAGCTCGGATTCAAGGTTGAACCGAACTCAAAGCATGCCACAAACCTCAAAAAAATAGAAAAATACCTAGAGGAGTGGGAGGATAAACGAAAAAAACTCCCATATCAAACGGATGGGGCAGTGATAAATATTAACTCTGAGGAGTTAGTTAATAAATTAGGAATAGTGGGTAAAGCTCCCCGCGGGGTGGCAGCGTATAAGTTCTCTGCCGAACAAGTGACGACAAAACTGGAGGATATTCGCGTGAATGTTGGTAGAACTGGCGCGGTGACGCCATATGCTGTTTTAACCCCTATCAAGGTGGCCGGGAGTACCGTGTCTCGGGCTACTCTTCATAATGAAGACGAGATTAAACGCAAAGACATACGCATCGGTGATACAGTTGTCATCCAAAAAGCAGGAGATATCATCCCAGAGGTAGTACAATCCCTGCCAAATCTAAGAACAGGAAAAGAAAAGATATTCAAAATGTCCAAGACCTGCCCGATATGCGGAGGACCGGTCGTCAAACCGGAGGGCGAGGCGGTAGCTCGCTGTATAGCCGAGAACTGTTTTGCTATAGAAATGCAGAAAATAGAACATTTTGTATCAAAGGGGGCATTCAACATGGAGGGCCTCGGTGAGAAAATTGTCACACAGTTGATAGAAGAAGGGCTCATTACCGATGCAACAGACCTTTTTGCGCTAACTGAAGGAGATTTAACGCCTCTAGAAAGATTTGCAGAAACCTCGGCTAAAAATACGGTGGAGTCTATCCAGGAACATAAAAAAGTATCATTTAGGAGATTTCTCTATAGCCTCGGTATCCGACATGTCGGGGCGATAACGGCATCAGATATCACGAGAAAATTCAGGAGATTGGAAGACATACAGAGCGCTTCGCTTGAGGATTTGCAGGCAATTGACGGTATCGGTGATGTTGCATCAGAAAGCATCTATAGATGGTTCCGAAATAAAAAGAATCTAGAATTCCTTAAGAAGCTAAAGGACAACGGGGTAGAAATAGTTTATGAAGCAGTAAAGAATAAGTTGGAAGGAAAAACCTTCGTTCTAACAGGTTCCTTAAATACTATAACCCGTGATGAAGCGGAGGAGATGATACGCGTGAACGGCGGAAGCGCCTCGGGCTCTGTCTCAAAAAGCACCGATTTTGTTGTCGTCGGAGACAATCCCGGCTCAAAAGCCGAAAAGGCAAAAGAATTAGGTGTAAAAATAATAAGCGAAGAAGATTTCTTAAAGATGGTGAAGTAAGGTATAATTTAAAACTATGGGAAGTAAAATATCAAAAGAAGAGGTTGAATATCTGGCAAAGCTGGCGAGAGTTGGTTTGACTGATGCTGAAGTTACCAAATACCAGAAGGATTTAGCGGATATCTTGGGCTATATGGATAAGCTAAATGAAGTGAACACTGATAATGTTGAACCGATGGCGCAAGGAATTCGGGCGCAGAATGTGGTGCGAGGGGACCGAATCGAGATACTTGAGGGCACACCCGCAGAACTACTATCTGAAGCGCCGTCGCATGAGGATGGTTTTATTAAAGTAAAGTCGGTGTTTGAGTAGATGGATATTAGGCGATGCCAATATAGGGTTTCTGCAAAAGCAATCATAGAGGATGAGTCTGGAAAAATTCTTTTGATTCAAGAGGAAAATGGATTATGGGAGTTACCAGGTGGAGGGAAAGAATAGAAAGAAGACCCTAAAAAGGGGTTGAAAAGAGAGGTGACCGAAGAAATTGGCGTAGGGATAAGCCAACTCTCGGATAACCCTGACTATGTGTGGACCCAAGACAGAAGAAAAGAAAAGGGATATTATGCATTATATTTGGGTTATAAAGCGAGTATTGAATCTTTCGATATAAAATGTAAATCTGGAGAATGTGTCGATTGGGCTTTTTACAGTAAAAATGAATTTAGAAAAATTAAGATTCATCCGATATTAACAAACTTTGTGAAGATTTATTAAATGGAAACTATAAATAAAACAATTAAAGAATTGCAAAATGAGGACAAAAGAGAAGTCCTTTCTAGCTATTTAAATAGAATTAAGGAAGTTGAGCCGAAACTTCATGCTTTTGTGACTGTTGCGAGCAGTTCAGAAGAAATAGAAATAAAGAACAACCCAGACAGTATCTTAAACGAGATTCCTGTTGGTATTAAGGATGTTTTGTGTACGAGGAATTTACGGACAACTGCAAGCGCTAAAATGCTCGATGGCTTTATACCGCCTTATGATGCGACTGTGGTGAAGAGATTAAGGGATGCGGGGGCTATAATAATTGGCAAAAACAACTGTGATGCTTGGGCACATGGAGCTTCTACGGAGAACTCTGACTATGGAGTTACGCCAAATCCTTGGGATTTGACACGGGTTTCCGGCGGTTCATCCGGCGGTTCTGCTGTAGCCGTAGCAGCAGGTGAAGTGCCATATTCCATTGGTACAGACACAGGTGGTTCTATTCGTCAGCCGGCAAGTTTCTGCGGAGTAGTGGGCTTGAAACCGACTTATGGTAGAGTTTCACGATACGGACTTATCGCTATGGGCTCATCCTTTGACTGTCCCGGACCAATAACGAAAACAGTTGAAGATGCGGCCATTGTAATGAATGTGATTGCAGGAAAAGACGAAAAGGATGCGACGACTTTGAAGAATGATTCTGGACAAGCCAGAATGACGGAAATTGATTACACAAAAGATTTAAATAAAGACTTAAAAGGCATAAAGATTGGTGTACCAAAAGAACATTTTCAGATGGGGATAGATAAAGAAGTTGAAGAAATCTTTAGAAACTCACTTAAAGTTTACGAGAAGTTAGGTGCTGAGATTGTCGATATTTCTTTACCGCATACAGAATATGGAGTGGCGACATATTACATCATTCAGACTGCTGAAGTATCGTCAAATCTAGGCAGATATGATGGCGTGAAGTATGGATACAGCGCCAAAGAGTCAAAAGACCTAATAGATTCCTACTTCAAAACCCGAGATGAAGGATTTGGTGATGAGGCGAAGAGGCGAATAATGCTTGGGACATATGTTCTTTCATCCGGCTACTATGACGCGTACTATCTAAAGGCGGCGAAAGTAAGGAGGCTAATCCATGATGACTTTATAAAGGCATTTGAGAAGGTGGATGTAATACTGTCTCCAGTTAGCCCAACACCGGCATTTAAAATCGGTGAAAAGGCAGATCCTGTTTCCATGTATTTAGCAGACGTTTATACTGTTCAGGTAAATCTTGCTGGTGTGCCGGCGATATCAATACCCGCAGGTTTCTCGGCTAACAAGTTGCCGATTGGGATACAGGTGATAGGGTCTCATTTTGAGGAGAGTAAGATATTGAACGTAGCAAATATGTTTGAGAAAGCTACAGAAAATGAAGAGTGGAGAAAGTTTAAGGTGGTCGTTTAGTTTTTCTTGTCATTCCGACCGACTTCCTGAAAGGACAAGTGGAGGAATCCCTTTCTCTGTTTTTATTTATCTCCTTTTTTAGAAAAAGTAGAGTAAAAATCGCGGCTTAGGCGGTCTCTCAAAGTGTCGTCTGGTTCGTTCACTCATCTTTAAAAAAATTAACTCGTTTCACTCAAACAAAATTCTTTTTAAAGGTTCGTTCGCTCCCAGACTTTCTTTTCGAGCCGATAGCCGCATATCGTATCTAGTTTGCATTAGGGGCTTTGAGTTTTGAGCTTTTGAGATTATAATTTGTTTAGTATTTCGACATTAGAGTTTAGAATTTAAGCGGAGCATGTATGGGAAAAAATCAGAAAATAAAACTAGAGCGGAAGCTTGAGCAGATAAAAAGGGAAAAGAGGAAGAAGGAGAGAAATAGAAAGATTGTCAAATCAAGTTTGGTGGGATTTGCCGTAATAGTTTTCTGTGCGGTAGGATTCCTAGGATATAAAAAGTTTGTGCCAAAGAACACTAACCAATCAACAACAAATAAATCTAACGAAGTAAAAAAGGAGCAGGATGTGAAAAAATATGACAAATATCCAGACATGGTAATAGATCAAAACAAAAAATATACTGCCTTAATGAAAACCAATAAGGGCGACATAACAGTTGAACTTGATGCAAAAAACACTCCAAAGACAGTAAACAACTTTGTTTTCTTGTCGCGAGAAGGTTTTTATGACGGTCTCTCGTTCCACAGAATTATTAAAGACTTTATGATACAAGGCGGAGATCCGAAAGGTGACGGGACAGGCGATCCCGGGTATAAGTTTGACGATGAACCGATAGTGAAAGATTACTTACCCGGGACATTAGCAATGGCAAACTCCGGTCCTAATACGAACGGCTCGCAATTTTTCATAATGACGGGCGACTACTCTGGTGGAAAGTTGCCGAAAAATTACATTATTTTTGGTAACGTTATAACAGGGATGGACACAGTAAAGAAGATTGCTGAGACACCGGTAGAGAGTGGTGGTGAAGGGTCAAAGCCAAGTGAAAAGGTCACAATCAATTCTATTGAGATTCAAGATAATTGATTGTAAGTAACAAGGGACAAGAAACAATGATCAAGCAAATATTAAATATCAATATTCAAGAACTAAATAAATCTTTTTGTAGTTTATTAATTGTATATTGTTTGTATCTTGCAGCTTGTATCTTGTATCTTTTGGGAGGAAACCAATAGTGGACACAACATTTTTATATTTAGTGCTTTGGGCGGGAGTTCTTGCAGTAATTTTTACTATTCTCATAAAAAAGGGTTGGACGCTTGGCGGAGGAAGTCGAGGGAAAACTTCCAAGGGTAAACTAGATACAAACTTTGTGAGGAGTAAGTGGCAGGAGATCGAAGTGTTGATGAGCCAGCAAAAACCGAGTGCGTATAAAGTAGCTATACTAGACGCGGATAAACTGCTGGATTATGTTCTGAAAGCGAAGGTTGGTTCTGGTGGAACTATGAAAGATAGGTTAGTAAAATCAAGAAAACTTTACGCTGACTACCAAACATATAAAAATGTCGGTTCTGCACATGGTTATAGAAATAGGGTGGTCCACGATGAACAGCATGAACTCTTTCCTGTTGAAGTAAAAAAAATGATTTCTTATTTTGAAAAAGCACTCCGTGAACTAAGGGCACTCTAGGTTGTCATTCCGGACTAGACCTGCCTAGCGTCAAGGCTGGTCCGGAATCTATATAAAAATACTGGATTCCCGCCTTCGCGGGAATGACAGGGGGAATACTCAAAAAGAAGCCTCCTTTTTAGCATTTCTTACGATGTTTTCATATCTAAAAATGTTTATCATTGGGTTATGAAAAAAATACCAAAAGACATTGATAAAGAGCTCAAGAAATTTATGGAACCCGATGAAAGGTTTATCGACTTTCGTAAAGAGCCTTGGAGTTTTTATAAAAGAAACAGGTGGGTCATACTTACAGGTAAAAGGATTTACTTGATTAAAAAAGTTTTCTTTGGTTTTAGTTTTGATATTATTCAGATTCTTATAAGCGATGCCCACCTTGAGTTTGTTGAAGGAATTATTCTTGATACTATTTTTATTCGGGTTTCTAGTGAACCGGAACATATAATCCAGTTTTTTTCCTCAGATAGGGATAGTACAATTGAATTTTTTAGAAAAATTGAAAAGAAGAGGGAGGGTGAGCCCGAGGGAAGCATTGTAGCGCAAGCAGAGCTTGAAGCATTAGCACAAGTTTTTTATGAAAAACTTATTACTAAAGAAGAATATGAAGAGAAGAAAAAAGAGCTAATGGATAAATTGTGAATAAAATTTTCAATTATCAAATTGCAATGTTCAAATTCCAAAAGTAATCACTTTCTGCTAGAATTAGGACTATGCAAGAATATGAAACAACTATCGGACTTGAAATACATGTCCAGCTGAAAACGAAGTCAAAAATGTTCTGTGGCAGTGACAATCATTCTGTAGATGCAAGGCCAAATACGAACGTCTGTCCTGTCTGTATGGGATTTCCGGGGACTTTACCTGTACCAAATGTCCAAGCGGTAGAGTGGACGATACTTTTGGGTCTGGCCCTGGGTTCTGAAATTCCCGATGAATTCAATTTTGAAAGAAAAAACTACTTCTATCCTGATCTGCCAAAAGCTTATCAAATATCCTCAGCTACTAATCCTCCCGTCATCGGTG
>JBBTZO010000003.1:5608-11701 GCA_038061315.1 Patescibacteria group bacterium | reverse complement strand
TCAAACTTTCTTACTTCTGCTTTACCTTCTTTAGCAAGAACAGAGGTTATTGCCGCTGTTAATGTTGTTTTACCATGATCAACGTGTCCGATAGTACCTACGTTGATATGCGGTTTGCTTCTGTCAAATTTTTCTGCCATATCTTCTCCTTCTTGCCCGCCGAGACTTATTATGAAGGCGGGTCTCTTTTTTAATTTATTTTATTTTCTAAAAAATAACTTTTCCACAAATTAAAGTGGATTTTTTATTAATTTATTCCCTTTTTGGGTCGCCAGAATATTTTACTTCAAATCTGAAAACTTTGCAACAACTTTTTTGCATTTTTCTTCGCTAAACAGCAACTTTCTCTTTCATATCTATGGCTCCCAAAACTAAAGCAAAAAGTGCCATCCTTACATATAACCCATTTTCAACCTGATCAAAATATTTTGCCCGCTTATCACTATCTACCTCTGTTGAAATCTCACTAACTCTAGGTAGCGGATGCATAACTATCATGTCTTTTTTTGCTCTATCAAGACTTTTTTTATTTAAAATAAATGAATCTTTGAGCTTTTCGTAATCACTGATTTTTTCAAACCTTTCCTTCTGCACCCTTGTCATATACAAAACATCTGCATTTTTTAAAGCTTCATCCATATCACCAATTTCTTCAAATTTTAAGCCTTCTCTTTTCAGTATTTCTAGGTATTTTTTGGGGACTCTTAACTGCTCCGGCGACACAAGCAAAAACTCCACATTTTTATACTTTGACAAGAGTATAAGGAGAGAATGAATAGTTCTGCCGTTTTTAAGGTCGCCGACAAGAGCTACCTTTAGCCCGTCAACAACGCCTTTTTCTTTCTTAATGGTATAAAGATCTAAAAGTGCCTGAGTTGGATGCTCCCCCGCTCCATCTCCTGCATTTATTACCGGTTTTTTTGAAATATCCGCCGCAACCCGAGCCGAACCTTTCTCACTGTGACGTATCACGATGACATCTGAGTATCTTTCTATGGTTTTGATGGTGTCCTCTAAAGTCTCACCTTTTGACATTGAAGAAAAAGTAACTCCTGTTGTTGAGATGACACTTCCCCCCATCCTCTCCATGGCCGACTCAAAGGAAAACCTTGTTCTTGTAGATGGCTCAAAAAATAAAGAGGCAAGTATTTTGCCCTTTAAGATATCTAAGCTTCCACCTTCTTTAACTTTCTTTTCTATAAAAAAAGAAATCTTATAAATCTTTTCTAGAGATTCCCTATCAAACTGACCTAATGATATTATATCTTTTCCAACCATCATATTTCCTTAAAATAATAATGCCATAAAGAAACTTTATATGCAAGAAAAAGGGCCCGGTTTCCCGGGCCATTATTACTTATTCTTTGTTTTGGAATAGCTCACTCCTTTATCTCAAGGAACAGCTTTACCCCTGAACACTAGCTCTTGCGTTAGTTCTAAGCCGAAGCGATGGCATAGCTTCGGCTGTTGTCCCATCGCTTGTCCTCGATAGACAAAAGTAAACCGCTGAGTATCGTCAGATAAGAACATAGTTCGTCGGCAGGAAAATTTCCTTCCTGAACCTTGCGAACTTGATCGGCCGCCCATTCAAATCTATCCAATTTTTCTTTTATGTACTGCTCGCATTGATTGAAATAGGATTGAATGAGTCTTGCTGACCTCGTATCGATTATCTGTGTTTCTGGGGTTGGATATGTGTCTCCTGAATCTCGCAAAATCAATAAATCTCCTAACAGTTGCTCCATATCTTTCAGAACGGAGATATTATAAGAACCTTCACCTTCTATTCCTCTGGACTTCAGGTCAATTGCAATTGTTGAGCGGCTCGCAATTCTTGCCTCACTAATCATGAAGACCTCCTAATTTCAAGTTGCCTTGTTTTAAAGAAAAGCCGATGCTTTGCCCTCGGCTAAAAACCTAAATGTATTATACCACACTTTGCTTCAAAATCAAAATTCATGGTGTATTGTTTAGAAGGTCGGACCTTGTGGCTACACAAGGATCCGACCTTCTTTTACATTCCTATTTTCTATTACCTAGGGGCTAATAACTACTCTTCTTTTGCTTTACCTCGTTTGGACTTGATTTCCTCTGCAACGTTGCCCGGCACTTCTTCGTAGTGATCAAACTCCATAGAGTATGACGCTCTTCCTTGAGACATAGACCTGAGTGTTGTAGCATAGCCAAACATTTCAGCCAAGGGAACGTGTGCATCAATAACCTTTGAACCAAACTTATCTTCCATTTTTTGTATTCGTCCACGTTTTGAGTTTATATCACCCATTACATCACCCATAAAGTCCTCCGGAGTGATAACTTCTATTTTCATTATAGGTTCTAGAATAATTGGAGTCGCCTTTCGGACACCTTCCTGAAGTGCCATAGAACCGGCGATTTTGAATGCCATCTCAGATGAGTCAACTTCATGAAACGAACCATCATAAAGCGTTACTTTTACATCAACTACCGGATATCCGGCAACAACACCATTGGTCATCGCTTCCTTTACACCATTTTCAACCGGATTGATGTATTCTTTTGGAATAGCTCCGCCAACAATCTTATTAACAAACTCAAATCCGGTACCACTATCAAGAGGTTCAATCTCAAGCCAAACATGACCATACTGCCCGCGTCCACCGGACTGACGTATAAACTTACCTTCAACCTTAGTCGTACTTTTAATAGTTTCTTTGTAAGCAACCTGCGGTTTACCGACATTTGCCTCAACTTTAAACTCTCTTTTCATTCTATCAACGATGATTTCTAGATGAAGTTCTCCCATTCCCTCAATAAGAGTTTGACCGGTTTCTTCGTTGGTCTTCATCCTAAAGGTTGGATCTTCTTCACCAAGACGAGACAAAGCAATACCCATCTTTTCCTGATCGGCTTTTGTCTTTGGTTCAATAGCAACCTGAATAACCGGTTCTGGGAAGGTGATTCTCTCTAAAACCACATGGTGTGTCGGGTCACAAATAGTATCACCTGTGGTGGTACCTTTTAGCCCGACTGCGGCAGCAATCTCACCGGCGTAAACTTCCTTCACCTCTTCTCTAGAGTTCGCATGCATCTTTAATATTCTTCCTATTCTTTCTTTAGAGTTTGTAATGGAATTATAAACATAGCTTCCGCTTGTTAGTTTGCCTCTATAGACCCTAAAGAATGCTAGTTTACCAACAAACGGGTCTGTTGCTATCTTAAACACAAGGGCAGCTAACGGTTCGTCATCATTTGACTGTATTTCTATCTTTTCTTCTGTTTTTGGATCCTCACCCTGTGCCTGAGGAACTTCCAGCGGCGATGGCAGATAGTCTACAACAGCATCAAGCAGGCTCCTCACAATTACACCCCTTCCGTCTCCGCCGAAAACCGGGAAAAAGTTACCCTTAATAACGCTTTTTCTGATGGCTGAAATAAACTCTTTTTCTGTTACCTCTTCTCCGCCGAGATATTTTTCCATAAGTGCATCATCCGACTCCACTACTTTTTCCAAAATTTCTTCTCTGTATTTTTCACATTTTTCCTTCATATCGGCTGGGACTTCTATTTCTTTGAGTTCTTTGTCTTTATAATCTTTATATGTGTAGGCTTTCATTGTAACCAAATCGATAATACCGTTTATACTTTGTTCAAAACCAATAGGAAGCTGAACCGGATACGCGTTACGGTTTAGCCTTTCTTTAATAGAATCAAGACTTTTATAGAAGTCACCACCTGTTTGGTTGATTTTGTTTATAAAGCAAATTCTCGGTACATTGTATTTATCCGCCTGACGCCAAACAGTTTCACTCTGTGGCTCTACTCCCATTTTGCCATCAAATACTACAACCGCTCCATCCAAAACACGAAGAGACCTCTCAACCTCAACCGTAAAGTCTACGTGACCGGGAGTATCTATAATATTTATATTGTGGTCTTTCCAGAAACATGTCGTTGCAGCAGAAGTAATGGTGATACCGCGCTCTTTTTCCTGTTCCATCCAGTCCATGGTTGCTTCACCCTCATGAACTTCACCAATCTTATGAGTTCTTCCGGTAGTATACAAAATACCCTCCGTCACAGTCGTCTTGCCGGCATCTATATGGGCTATAATCCCAATATTTCTCATTTTCTCCAGTGGATATTTTCTTGGCATTACTAATTTTTTCCTACCTATTACTAATCATACTAATATACTAATTCTCAACCTAGTAACCCCATTGAACTAATCATTATCTTTTTGAGAATTTGTACATAGGTATCATTCGTATTTAGTATAGCGCTAATAGCGCGCAAAGTGAGCAAATGCTTTGTTCGCTTCCGCCATTCTATGAGTATCTTCTTTTTTCTTTATTGCAGTCCCTGTATTGTTATATGCATCCATAATCTCTTCGGCTAAGCATTTGTCATACGGTTTGCCTTTTTTAGCTCTTGCGGCATCTCTAATCCATGCAAATGCATAGTGAATTCTTCTGTCACCCTTAACTTCAATAGGAACCTGATATGTAGCGCCGCCAATCCTTCGGGATTTAATCTGAACTTGTGGCGATACATTCTTTATGGCTGTATCGAAAACTTCCAGGGGGTCTGTTTTAAGTGTTTCCTGTATAATGTCAAATGCTCCATAAACTAGTTTGGTTGAAACGGCTTTTTTACCGTTTAACATTGTTTTGTTTATGAACTGCGAAACAAGGACGCTGTTATATCTTGCATCCGGTTCTATAACTCTCTTTTCTACTTTTCTTGGATCTCTTGGCACGCTTCGCTCCTCTTACTAATTACTTATTAATACTAATCTACTTATTCTTGTCTAGGTGTCTCTACTTACCCTGTAAACAAAGTTGAGAATTCGTAGATTCGGGTTTTCCATTTGTAATTGGTAACCCTTAACTCTTCTTGGCTCCATATTTACTTCTTCCCTGTTTTCTGTTTTGTACACCGACAGTATCAAGGGCCCCTCTCACTATATGATACCTAACACCCGGTAAATCCTTCACTCTGCCACCACGAATCATAACCACACTATGTTCCTGAAGATTGTGACCGATTCCCGGGATATATGCAGTTACCTCCATGCCATTTGTCAGTCTGACTCTGGCTATTTTTCGTAAAGCTGAGTTTGGTTTCTTTGGTGTAGTTGTAGAAACTTTGATACAAACGCCTCTTTTGTGCGGAGAGCTTGTTTCAACGTTTCTAGACTTTAAGGCATTATAAGACCTAGCCAAAGCTGGTGACTTTGTCTTTCTTACCTTACTCTTTCGTGGTTTTTTAATTAATTGGTTTATTGTCGGCATTTTTTTCTTTATTTTATTTGCAACTTTTCGATTTTAACATTTTTTCGAGGTAAAATCAACGCTTTACCCTATCTTTGACTCTTTAAAGCCCGTTCCTACAGGTACAAGCTTACCAATGATTACATTTTCTTTAAGTCCGCGAAGATTATCGACCTTGCCTTTTGTTGCAGCATCTATGAGGATTCTATTTGTTTCCATAAATGAAGCTGCAGAAAGGAAACTATCAGTTGATAGAGATACTTTCGTAATTGAAAGGAGTAGGTTTGTGGCTGTAGCTGGTTTCCCGCCTTTTTTCTTAACTTTTCCATTTTCTTCCAAGAAAGCCGTTCTTGAAACCATATTCCCGGATATAAAAATTGTATCTCCCGGCTCTTCTACTAGTAGCCTTGAGAACATTTGTCTAATAATGACTTCTATATGTTTATCATTTATAGTTTGACCTTGAGAAGCATATATCTGCTGGACTTCTGTGGTTATGTATCTCTGTACTGCGTTTTCTCCCAAAAGTTCAAGTGCGTCTTGAAGATTCCATGAACCTTCGGTTAGCTGTTGCCCAAGAGTAACTTCATCTCCATCTTTGATTAAAACTCCAACATCGTTTGGTACCGTATATTCTTTAACGTCTGCTTCTTTTATTATATCTATCTTACTCTTATCCTTCGCGACCTTAATAATACCATTATTCTTGGCTTTTATTGCCTTACCTTTAGGGTTCTTTGCAATTATATCCTTAGCTTCAACGATGCTGTTATGTTTAGCAATTATCTCGCATCCTTGCATATCATACTCGTCTTTTTCAACTATCATAGAAGCAACACGA
>JBBTZO010000003.1:0-5598 GCA_038061315.1 Patescibacteria group bacterium | reverse complement strand
ACGAACGACCTTATGGTCTCTGCTGGCTTCTATAGCTACCCTACCGGCAATCTCAGCCAATACTGCTTGCCCTTTGGGTGGTCTTGCCTCAAAGATTTCCTCAACCCTTGGAAGACCCTGAGTAATATCTACCCCAGCAACACCACCGGCCCTGAACGTTCTCATGGTCAACTGTGTTCCCGGCTCACCAATACTTTGTGCTGCAATAATGCCGATGGCTTCACCCATCGCTATAAGTCCGCCACGAGCAAGATCGGTACCATAACATTTCTGACATACACCCCAGTGCACTTTACAAGTCAAAACAGAACGTATTTTTACTTCGTCAATTTCAGCTTCTTCTATCTTTTTATAATCATCTTCAGTTATAAGAGCGCTTTTCTTGGTAATTATTTCGCCCGTACTCTTGTTGACTATATTTTCTGCCGACACACGACCAATAAGTCTGGCCGAAAAGTCCTCGCCTATTTTCTGGCTCTCTTCTTTTGAAATAATCATCCCCTCGGTATCTTTACAGTCTTTTTCAGTAACTATCACGTCTTGTGATACGTCAACAAGCCTTCTTGTTAGATACCCTGCATCAGCAGTTTTTATAGCAGTGTCTGATAAACCTTTTCTGGCACCATGAGTAGATATAAAGTATTCCAGAGAGTCAAATCCTTCTTTGTAGTTTGATTTAATGGGCAATTCTATTGTTCTGCCTGTTGCGTTAACCACGTTTCCCTTCATACCGGCAAGCTGAGTTAACTGACCGACATTTCCTCTTGCGCCCGAATCCATCATGATGTATAAAGAACTTTTTTTATCTATAATATTCATCATTTCTTCTGAAATTTTTGTCTTTGTTTTATCCCACAAATCAAGGCTTTTTGCGTATTTCTCGTTCTCTGTTATTAAACCTTGTGACGCCATTACATTGAGCTTATCTACCTTTTCTTCTGCTTCTTTTATAATCGCTTCCTTCGTGTCAGGAACATTCAAGTCATCCATAGAGAAAGATATACCGGAAAGGGTTGCATAGTGGAATCCTATATCTTTAATATCATTAACGAATCTGGCGGTTTCTTCCTGACCATAGTTATCAAAAACTGACTTGATAATTTCTGCAAGTTTGCTTTTACCTAAAATCTCATTTATATATGGTGTCCCTTTTGGCATTATGGCATTGAACTTCAAACGACCAATAGTTGTTTCATAAATATCATTACCAACTTTTACCTTGATTTGAGCAAGTAGACCAACGTCGCCGTTTTGATATGCTAAAATTGCTTCACTATTTTCAGAGAAAATCTTTCCTTCACCTTTTTCACCTTCTCTTATCAGGGTCATGTAGTAACACCCCATAACAATATCTTGACTCGGGTTCATAACCGGCTCACCTGCGGCTGGTTTCAAAATATTCTTTGTTGAGAGCATTATTTCACGTGCTTCTTTCTGTGCTTTTTCTGAAAGTGGTACATGAACTGCCATTTGATCTCCGTCAAAGTCAGCGTTAAAGGCTGTACATACTAACGGATGTATCTGTATAGCTTTACCTTCGATTAAAACCGGTTGAAAAGCCTGTATACCAAGTCTATGAAGAGTTGGAGCACGGTTCAAAAGAACATACTTGTTTTTGATTATCTCGTCCAGTGCATCCCAAACCTCGCTCGTTCCCATTTCAATCATTTTAGAAGCATTTTTAATGTTATGCGCAAATCCGCCAATGATAAGTTTACTTATAACAAATGGTTTAAAGAGCTCTAGTGCCATCATCTTTGGAATACCACACTGATGCAGCTTCAGGTCTGGTCCAACAACAATTACTGAACGTCCAGAGTAGTCAACACGCTTACCTAAAAGATTTTGTCTGAAACGACCGTGTTTACCTTTTAACATGTCAGCCAAAGATCTGAGCTTCTTTTTCTGTCCCGCTCCTTGTGAAACTTTTTCCCTTTTTGAACTAGAGTCTATAAGAGAGTCTACTGCCTCCTGAAGCATTCTTTTTTCGTTTCGACAGATTACACCTGGTGCGTCCATAGCTATAAGTTTTTTCAAACGATTGTTTCTGTTGATTACTCTTCTATATAAATCATTTAAGTCGCTCGCTGCGAACCTTCCACCATCAAGCTGTACCATTGGACGAAGATCTGGCGGAATAACGGGAAGTTGAGTTACAATCATCCATTCAGGCTTGAGTCCTGCCATTTTAAATCCCTCAGCCCACTTTAGTCTCTTTAAAGCCTTTTTTCTCTTTTGACCATGAGAGGAGTCAACTTCTGCTTTCAACTCTTTTACGAGTTTTGTTATATCTACCTGCTTTAAAAGATCTAACACCGCTTCAGCACCAATTCTAGCCTTGAAAAGATGACCATATTTCATAGAATGTTCTCGATATTTCATTTCAGAAAGAATTGACTTAACTTTTAACTCTTCTATCTCTTTTTTTGCTGAATTACGAGAATTTTCTAAGTCTTCTATCTCTTTTTGAGCAAGTTTGGTGTCTTTTCCTTTTGAAAGAATTGCCTTCTTTTTAGATTTAAAATCTTCTTCTAGTGAGGCTATCATTTCTTTTTTAGCCCCTTCATTGACTTCGGTAACCACATAGTTTGCAAAGTAAACAATTCTTTCTAAATCTTTAACTCCTATTTCCAGCAGTAACCCCACAGAACTTGGAATACCTTTTAGGAACCAGATATGAGCAACCGGTACAGCTAGCTTTATGTGCCCCATTCTCTCTCTTCTCACTAAGCTTCTTGTAACCTCAACTCCACATTTATCACATATAATACCCTTGTATCTAATTTTCTTGTATTTACCACAGTAGCATTCCCAGTCCTTTGTTGGACCGAATATTTTTTCGCAGAAAAGACCATCTTTCTCTGGTTTTTGTGTACGATAGTTAATGGTTTCAGGTTTTAAAACCTCTCCATGAGACCATTTCAAAATCTGCTCCGGTGAAGCAATGGAAATTTTTACTGCGTTGAATATTTGATGTTTATCGTCACTTTTTATCATTTTTTTCTCATCCTACGGATAACCAGCCGTAGGCTGGCTCCTTTAATAATTACTTTTAGTTTTCTTCTTCTGCATCAGAAGTAACATCTACCTTGGGCAAGTCTGCGCCCTTACCTTCTATTATTTCAGCATCCTTAAGCTCTTTTATGTCTTCCTCATATTCACTCTCAATGACTTCTTCAGCGTCTACTTCCTTTTTAATCCTGTCATTAGCATCTTTTTGAAGAAGCTCAACATTTAAACCCAATCCTTGCAACTCCTTTGTTAAAACATTGAAAGACTCTGGGATACCCGGTTCTCTTATTTCTTCGCCTTTAATAGTAGCCTCATATACCTTACTTCTTCCAATAACGTCATCTGACTTCACTGTTAACATCTCTTGGAGTGTATGAGCCGCACCATAAGCTTCCAGTGCCCACACTTCCATTTCACCAAATCTTTGTCCACCATTTTGAGCTTTACCGCCAAGTGGCTGTTGTGTAACCATAGCATATGGACCAATAGAACGAGCATGAACCTTATCCTCAACTAAATGAAGGAGTTTTAACATATAGTTCGGCCCTACTGTAGTCTTTTGGTCAAAGTATTCACCGGTTCTTCCGTCACGAAGACGAACGTTTCCACTCTCAGGTAAACCGGCTTTTTTTAGCTCTTCTTTGATTTTTTTAATACTTACACCATCAAAAACAGGTGATGCAACTTTGTATCCTAATACTTGTGCTGCCCAACCAAGATGAGTTTCTAAAACCTGACCAATATTTAGTCGAGATATAACACCTAGAGGATTTAAGACAATATCAACAGGTGTTCCATCTTCAAGATATGGTAAGTCCTCTACAGGTAATATTCTGGCAATAACGCCCTTGTTTCCATGACGACCAGCCATCTTATCACCAACTGCAACTTTTCTCATCTGAGCAACTGTGACAAATATCTGTTTTATAACACCAACCGGCAGCTCATCTCCCTTATCTCTTGATTTAATTCTGATATCTATAACTTTTCCATGAAGTCTGGGCGGTAGCCTAAGTGATGTATCCTTGACATCTCTGGCTTTTTCTCCAAAAATTGCCCGCAGCAATCTTTCTTCGGCTGTAAGCTCCGTTTCACCTTTTGCGGTAATCTTTCCAACCAAAATATCTCCTGATGTTACCTCAGCTCCTATTCTTATAATACCGTCTTCATCTAGATCTCTAAGTGCCTCTTCACCAACATTGGGGATATCACGAGTTATGACTTCCGGACCAAGTTTTGTATCACGAACGTCTACAGGAAACTCCTCCAAGTGAATAGATGTGTACCTATCATCCTGAACAAGTCTTTCAGATATAATAATAGCATCTTCATAGTTACCACCTTGCCAGTTCATATAAGCCACCATTACGTTTTGACCTAAGGCAATTTCTCCGTCTTGAGTAGCTGTTCCGTCTATAAGAAGATCGCCTTTCTTAACTTTCTGACCCTTCTCAACTACTGTTTTTTGATTTATACATGTACCTTGGTTTGACATTGAAAACTTATCAAGTACATAAACTTTCTCTTTTCCATCGGCATATTTTACCGCTACTGAGTCGGCGTTAGATGATACAACCTCTCCGTTTGCCCTTGCTCTCACAACCTGACCAGAAGCTTCGGCAACATTTGCCTCAACACCTGTCCCGACTATTGGAGACTCCGGCTTCACAAGAGATACTGCCTGACGTTGCATATTAGCTCCCATAAGCGCACGGTTAGCAGCGTCGTGTTCTAAAAATGGTATGAGTGCCGTTGAAATACTGACAGCCTGCTTACTTGAAACATCAACGTAGTCTATTTCTTCAGCAGTAGCCTCATCAGCCTCTAGATGCCTTCTAACTGACATTATTCTATCTTTAAAATAACCTTTTTCGTCAACAGGAACACTTGCCTGAGCGATAACCGTTGTGTCTTCTTTGATTGCATCCAGATACACAATCTCATTTGTCACTCTCGGTCTCACCTTAATAAAATCTTTTTTAATTTTCATGAGAGATTTTGCGGTCTTCTCTGTTATAACCTCTCCATTTCCAACAATCTTCTTGCTACCGTCTTTGATAAGCTCTTCTGATATTTCACCTATTGAATCTTTACCGTCATTTTTAGCTTCTTTAATAACCCTTCTGTATGGTGACTCTAAAAATCCGTATTCGTTTACAGATGCATATGATGATAACGCACTTACAAGACCAATATTTGGTCCTTCTGGAGTTTCTATCGGGCAAATTCGACCATAATGAGTTCTGTGCACATCACGAACTTCGAAACCAGCTCTTTCTCTGGTTAAACCTCCTGGTCCAAGAGCACTAAGTCTTCTCTTGTTTGAAAGTTCAGCTAGCGGATTTGTCTGGTCCATAAACTGAGACAACTGTGAAGAAGCAAAAAACTCTTTAATAGCAGCGACGACCGGTCTAACATTTACAAGCTGACTAGGTGTTACAGTTTCCGGGTCATTTGTACTCATTCTATCTCTAATAATTCTCTCTGTTCGTAAAATACCAACTCTAAACCTCTGTTGGAGAAGTTCTCCCATGGTTCTTAGTCTTCTATTTCCTAAGTGATCTATATCGTCGGCTTCACCCTGTT
>JBBTZO010000002.1:0-11742 GCA_038061315.1 Patescibacteria group bacterium | reverse complement strand
GAAGAGCAATTGATGATAGAGTTTTTTTATAATAGAATAAAAGAATTTAATGCAAAAAATATGAAAAAAGTCCCCAACGTAAAGTCTGGGGATACTGTTCGTGTTCATACAAAAATTAAAGAAGGCAGTAAAGAGAGAATTCAGATTTTTGAAGGTGTAGTAATAAAGAAACAGGGCGGAGACAACGTTGGTGCTACCATAACAGTTCGGAAAATCTCATATGGCATCGGTGTTGAGAGAACGTTCCTTTTGCACTCTCCGTTAGTTGAAAAAGTTCAGGTTTTAAAAAGAGCTCACGTGCGAAGAGCAAATATTGGCTATCTACGCGACTTGACGGGTAAGTCCGCAAAACTAAGAGAAAAGCAGTTTGATGCTTTGGCTGTGAATGTAAAAGAAGAGGAGCTGGCTCCGGCAGATCAGGCGGAGATAGATGAACCTGTTGAGATTTCAGAAGATGTTTTGAATCAAGCCGAAACAGTAAGTGCCGAAGATGTAGCTAAAAAAGAAGAAAAAGAGGCAAAAACTGAAGATACAGGTCCTATTGCAGAGGATGAACAGGAGGCACCGGAAGAAGAAATAGAGCAAGGCGTAGAAAAGGCAGAAAAAGATATGGAAAAAGGTAAGAGTACAGAAGGGAAACTTACCGAGAAGTCCGAAGAGGATAAAGAAGTTAAGGAAGAGACGAGGGAAAAGCCGGAAAAGTAGATCCATAATTTAAATTATATAAAAAATCAACTCATCGGAGCTGGTTTTTTTGTTTGACTGTCCGTAAAAAAGGACATTCCTTGTTTTTTTGTCTTCACAAGGTGTGTCCTTTTTTAAGTGGTCATTCTGAGGTATGAAGAATCTCTTTTCGGCCTAACCACTATCGCAGTGATTACATTACTTTTTAGAATCTACTATTCTACTTTTTTAGAAAAAGTAGGGCAAAAATCGCGGCTTAGGCGGTCTCTCAAAGTATCGCTCAAAGCCTCCCTCAAGTTTGAAAAATGACAACAAGCCGATTCCGGAAGTCATCTTTTCAAATGTTCGTTCAGCTCCTCGCTCTCTTTTCGAGCCGATAGCCGCGGAAGAGTTTAATTAAAAAAATCATGTCGGATTAGAGATGCTGCAAAAAACGTATTAGATTAAGGATTTAACATTTTACATTTAATCCTTAACGTTTTACACTTGGAGCATGAAACCTACACTGGAATATGAAGAAAAATATTGGTCTGAGGGCAAGGAATGTATTTGTGGTGTTGACGAAGTTGGGAGGGGTTCGTGGGCCGGTCCGTTATATGTCGGGGCGGTTGTTTTTGATAAAAATCATAAAATGATAGATGGTATCAACGACTCCAAGAAACTAACTCCCACAAAAAGAGAAAAACTTCATAAAGAAATTGTTGAGAACTCACTAGCACACAGTATCGGTATAGTGAAGCACTATGAGGTAGATAACTATGGGTTAACGCTCGCAACAGAGATTGCAATAGAAAGAGCCATAGAAGGGCTAGGACTTGAGGTTGATATGCTGCTTGTAGACGCTATTCCATTTAAAAAAAGGGAGTCAGAGTCCATAATAAAAGGAGATGCAGTTTGTTATAGTATTTCGTGTGCTTCAATACTAGCTAAAGTGGGAAGAGATAGATATATTTCCAATATTCCTGAGGCGGAAACCTATAGATTTGATAAAAACAAAGGTTATGGCACGATGGAACACGTAGAGCTCATAAAAAAACACGGAGTTAGTGATGTTCATCGTAAAAGCTTCAAGCCAATAAGGATTCTTTGTGGTTAATACTCACATAATCGGGCAGACAGCCGAAGACATCTCAGTAGAATACTTAATCGCGCAAAAAATCAAAGTGATTGATCGTAACTACCGCGTGAGATTCGGTGAGATTGATATAATAGCGAAAGATGGGAAAGAAATTATCTTTGTTGAAGTAAAGGCAAAAAATACTTCCAGATTTGGTAAGCCATATGAGATGGTGACAGCAAAGAAAAAGAAAAAACTTATTTCAACTTCGAAAAGTTATTTGCTAGATAATAGACTTGATATAGAAAAAGTTAACTGGCGGATAGATGTTATCTCTATAGATTATGAATCAGGGAAAATCCAGTGGCTCAAAAATGCCGTACAGGACGAGTGAATTGATATTGACATCAGTGTTAAATCCGTTATAATTAAAACAGGTCGGAAATTTTTCCGGCTTTTATGGTCTTTTAGGGGTATTTTGAACCAAAAGTATTATTTTTCTCAAAAATAAGCGTTATTTTTGGTCAAATGCCAGATGTAAAAGAAGGTTATATAAGTTAAAAATAAATTAAACACCCGAGAGGGGGAGATGGAGAAAAATGCAAGCAAAGTTTACACAGGCTATCAGTCAGATTTGTGACGAGAAAAACCTTTCTCGTGATGTTGTGATGGAAACAGTTAAAGCGGCTCTAGCGAGTGCCTATAAAAAGGATTATGGTTCAAGAGATCAAGAAGTCCGAGTTGAGATAGATGAAGATACAGGAGCTATTCAGGTTTATGTTTCTAAGGAAGTTGTTGATGAGGTAGAGGATAAAATGCTTCAGATAAGCGTTACTGATGCGAATAAACTTAAAAAGGGTGCTAAAACAGGAGATACAGTTGAACTGCTTGATATACCGGCAGACTTCGGGCGTATAGCAGCTCAAACGGCAAAACAGGTTATAATTCAGAGAATTCGTGAAGCAGAGCGTGATATGGTCTTTGAAGAGTTTAAAGATAAAGAAGGTGAAATAGTAAATGGAACAGTTCAGAGAGTAGAGGGAGATACAGTCATAGTCGATATGGGTAAAGCTACGGGCGTTTTATATCGATCAGAGCAAATGGGTTCAGAACATTATTATACAGGACAAAGACTAAAGGTATTTGTCGTTAAGGTTGAAAGTGCAACAAGGGGTCCTCAAATACTTATCTCAAGATCACACCCCGATATGATTAGGAAGCTCTTTGAGATGGAGGTACCTGAAATACTGGCAGGAACCATTGAGATTAAAGCTATAGCCAGAGAAGGCGGAGAGAGAACAAAGATAGCAGTTTATACTGAAACAAGTGGTATTGACCCGGTCGGAGCGCTTGTTGGTCAAAGGGGTTCAAGGGTTCAGTCTGTAATGAGTGAGATTGGCGAGGAAAAAATCGATATCATCCTTTGGGACGCGGATATTAAAACTTATATTATTAACGCACTTTCACCAGCGAAGGTTATAGAAGTTGAGACGGATGAAAAAGAAAAGAAAGCGACAGTAAAAGTTCCTGAAGATCAACTATCTCTAGCTATTGGGAAGAAAGGACAGAATGTTCGTTTGGCAGCAAAACTTACGGGTTGGAATGTGGATATTGCCGGAGCGGATGATGCCGGTATTGAGGGTATTCAAAAGGCGGCAGCGCCGGTAGAGACTAAAAAGACAGTAGACCTTGAAGATGCAATACTAAAAAATATAGAATCACAGAAAGAAACCACAGCTGACATAGTAAGCGAAACTGAAGAAAAAAAGAAAGAGGAAAATAAAGAGGATTTAAAAGCCGAAAAAACGGATATAGAAACAGAAACAGAAACAGAAACAGAAACAGATAATGATCTAGCGGCTGAAATTAGCGGAGGAGAAGATAACTTTGAAAACGATTCCCAAGAAGAGAAAAAAAATGACTCAGTAATAAAGAAAGATGAAAGGGAGCCTATTGACGGTGACTCAGAAGAAACCCCGTATTCAGGGGAGACTGTAGCGGGAGCTGCTGTAAAGGAAGAAAAAAAACCTGAAGGAGAAGAAAAAAAGACAGAGAAAGCCGAGTCTAAAGATCAAAGTATTGATGAAGTTTTAGCAGAGGAGTCCAACGATGCTGAAGCTTTGCTGGACAAGGAGAGTTCAAAGGGTAAGTAAGAGAATCCCGCAGAAGCGGGAAAAGAAAGAAAGGAGGAGGTTATGCAAGATTTTAATCTTTTCGCTAGATTTACAAGCAACGCGAAACAGTGTCTTTTGAATGCTCAAGAACTATCAAAAACAAAAAATGCCGATGTTGATACGGATGATATTTTGATTGGTATTTATCTTGTCAGCGATTCTGTAGGGTCAAGGCTTCTAAAAAGTGTTGGTTTTTCTGATGAGATGGCAAAACTTCCGGACGGAAGAGGACTCATAGATAATCGTGAAAGTAAGTCAAGTGGACTAGCTACACTCACAGAGACCGCAAAGGTATCTCTGGAAACCGCTATGGGCCTTGGGAAAACATACCAGTCAAACTATATCGGCACCGAACATATCTTAAGGGCTCTTCTTATGGACAAAAGGGCAAAGTCTTATCAAATTCTAAAAAATGAGGATATTCACATTATTGCTCTCACATCTGAACTAGATAAATTTTTACAAAGGGGTTCTGAAGAAAATATGGGTCTTTATGGTGAGGAGTATATTTCAGAAAATCCGATGATTAACCGAGGATTTCAACAGAAACCAAATGATGATAGTTCAAAGATTTTTGAGTCATATGGTGTTGACTTCACCGAAAAAGCAAAAAAGAAAGAGTTTGATCCTATAATAGGCAGGGAAAAGGAAATATCACGCGTTATTTCAATTTTAAACCGAAGGACAAAAAATAACCCGGTTTTAATAGGTGAACCCGGAGTAGGTAAAACTGCTCTCGTTGAGGGTTTGGCCCAAAGAATAGTTTCCGGAAATGTGCCAGAACAGCTTTCGGATAAAAAAATTATCATGCTCGATATGGCAAGTGTGATAGCCGGGACAAAGTATAGAGGTGAGTTTGAGGAGCGTTTGAAGAAAATTGTTGAAGCTTTAAAAGAAAACCAGGAAATCATCTTATTTATCGATGAACTTCATGTTATAGTTGGCGCCGGTGCAGCAGAAGGGGCTATAGATGCTGCAAATATACTAAAACCTGCTTTATCCAGAGGTGAGATACAGGTTATTGGTGCAACAACATTTGACGATTATAGAAAACATATAGAAAAAGATGCCGCACTAGAGCGTCGCTTTCAACCTGTAACATTGGTTGAACCGACTCCTCAAGAAACTCTAGCAATACTTAAAGGTGTGAGGCCGAACTTTGAAGAATACCACAAAGTGAAGATTACTGATGAGTCACTTGAAGCAGCGGTAAAGATGTCAAAACGCTACATTTCAGACCGATTTTTACCCGACAAAGCTATCGACCTGATTGATGAAGCAGCAAGTCTTTTAAAAATTAAAAAAGGGAAAAGTCCATCAAAGACTCTGAAGGATTATGAAAAGGAACTAAAGAAGGTCATTCAGAAAAAGGAAGAAGCGGTAATAGGTGCGAAATACATCATGGCCGCAGAATATAAACAAAAAGAAGAGCTTCTAGAAGCAAAAATAAGGAATCTAAAGAAAATAACTAAAGACTATCATGATCCAGAAATCACAGCAGAAAGCATCGCGGAAGTTATATCTATATCTACTGGCGTTCCTGTTACCCGTTTAATCAAAAAAGAAAGCGAAAGTCTTCTGAATATGGAAAAAAACCTCAAGAAAAGAATTATTGGTCAGGACGAGGCGATTAATGAAGTCTCTCGGGCGATAAGGCGTTCAAGAACCGGTATCTCAAATGAAAAAAGACCCATAGGTACGTTCATATTCTTAGGCCCGACCGGTGTTGGTAAAACAGAACTTGCCAAAGCTTTAGCGGCTGAGATGTTTAACTCTGAAGATATGCTTGTGAAACTTGATATGAGTGAGTTTATGGAAAAGCATAACGTGGCACGTCTAGTTGGCGCGCCTGCAGGATATGTTGGTTTTGAAGAGGGTGGTCAGCTTACAGAAATAGTTCGCAGGAAGCCTTACTCCGTTATCCTACTTGATGAAATAGAAAAGGCACACTCTGATGTCTTTAATATGTTCCTGCAAATACTGGAAGACGGTCATCTTACAGATGCAAAGGGAGTGAAGGTAGACTTCAGAAATACGGTTATTATTATGACCTCAAACATTGGAGCAGACAAAATGTTTAAAACTGCTAAGCTTGGATTCAACGCAGAGAACTCTTCTGAAGAAAAAGAGTTTGAATCACTTCATAAAAAAATCAGTGAGGAAGTGATGGAAAAAGTGAAAACGAAGTTTAGGCCCGAGTTTATAAATCGTGTTGATAAGATAATAGTCTTTAAGGCTCTATCAAAGATTGACGTTAAAAAGATTGTAAGTCTTCAAATCAAAGAACTACAAGACAGATTAAATGAAAAAAACATCACTATCAAGGTATCTGAAAGTGCCAAAAAATTTCTAATGGAGAAGGGTTATGATGTAGAAAATGGCGCAAGACCGATGCGAAGAGCCATTGAAAACTTAGTTGAATCTCCTTTGGCCGAAGGCATGCTCTCCGGTGAGTTTAAGGAAGGCGATCTCATATCTGTGATGAAGATGGAAGATGCTCTTCAGTTCTATGTACTCCAAATAAAAGCAGATAAAAGGAAAATAAATAGTAAATAATTGGTTAATTCCCGTTCTTGTCAGTCCGACCGACTTTACGGAGTGACAAGTGGAGAAATCCCTTTCTCTTGTCATTCCCGCGGAGGCGGGAATCCAGTCTTTAAATAATTTCTACTTTTTTAGAAAAAGTATAAGCAAAAATCGCGGCTTAGGCGGTCTCTTAAAGTATCACTCAAACCTTCTTTCAAATTTGAAAAATGACAACAAGCCGATTCCGGAAGTCATCTTTTCAAAAGTTCATTCAGTTTTTCGCTCTCTTTTCGAGCCGATAGCCGCAAGTTGTTTCTAGTGGGTTCTCACTTGCTTGAAAATGTAATCCAGTTTAAGATTGATTAGTATTCAGAAGAAAGGCTCGAATGGACTTTTATCAAATACTTGCACTCATTGCTGGTGCACTTATCGTTGGCAACACTTTGTCCCAACTTTTCAAAATTATCAAAACAAAAAAAGTAGATGATCTTTCTTTGGTAATGTTTTTGATGATATTTTTAGCACAGGTTATTTGGTTGGTTTATGGACTTCATATTCAGGATATGCCAGTGATTCTTACTAATGGCTTTGGCATGTTGTTTACCATTATAATCATCGGGCTCATTTTTAGATATCGGACAGTTCCGGTAAACAATTAGTTTTGTCTACTTGTTTTTTCTTTGGTGGTTATGATAATATCTCTCTACCAATAAGCTATACTATCCTAGTGTGTTGGCGCCCCTTAAGGAGGTGGTACTAATGGCCAGAAAGTTAGTCGCTATTCTTGTCGCAGATATTTCGTCATGGCTTCAGACGAACAGTGCTGGAGGAGTTGAGGATGAGAAGGATTTTGTCGGTGAATTTGGCGTGGAAAAATACGTCGAGAAGTTCGGTCACTACGGTTTCTTCTGGCAGAACAAAGAGTACGGTACTCATGTGCACTTGGTTCTGTATTCCAAAACCGGTTTTAAATCAAGGTTCTCTACGGATATAACCAGCGCTTTAATGGGTGATCTTCCTCATGCAACTGACAAGGTAATGGCGCGACTTGAGCCATGCTTCAAGAACGATGATGATGCAGTTCTTTTGGTGGAAGAAGGGGTACTTGAGCCTCTTCAAAAGCTATGCGAAAGAACTGGCGTTGACCTTGATTTACTGGACGTTTCAGTCCACGCTTAATCAGGATAAAAAAGGGCTGGGCAAAGATGCCGTCTAGCCCTTCCGTGGACCCGAACTATCGGGTCTATTTTATTTTGTCTACTTGTTTTGAATTTATGAACTGGTATATTCTTTTAGTATGGCGAATCAAAATATATATGAGGGCGAGAATTTTTCCAAAGTCACTTTCACTAATGACCAGCTAAATGATAAAACATTTATCAAATGTCATTTTTATCATTGTTTCTTTAATGAACAGAATTTGAGAGAGTGTATTTTTGAAGATTGCAATTTTGAAGGCTGTGATTTGAGTTTGTCCAAGTTGAATAATTGTCGTTTTACAGATGTGGAATTCAAATCTTCAAAACTGATTGGCATTGATTGGACTAAAAGTTCTAAAACTTTTTTAGAGGTAGGGTTCGAAAACTGCAATATTAGTCATTCAATATTTATGGGGCTAAACCTGAAAAAAACGAAGATACAAGCATGTGAAGCAAAAGATTGTGACTTTACCGATACGAACCTAACAGAGTCATCATGTAACGACACTGATTTCACGGAAAGTATTTTCTCAAACACAAATTTAACTAGTGCCGATTTATCACACGCTAAAAATTACCTGATTGACCCGAATTTTAATATAGTTAAAAAGGCTAAGTTTACTTTCCCCGAGGTAATGGGTCTTTTGTCTAATTTAGATATTATTGTGGAGTAGAAGGATTATGGCGAAAATAAAGACACAATTTATATGTGGAAGCTGTGGGGCTATATATGACCGTTGGCAGGGGAAGTGTGTGCAGTGTAACGAGTGGAATACATTGACTGAAACCCAGACCAGCGTGAGTAAAAAATCTAGTGTCAGGTCCTCAATTTTATTGAGCAAGCCAGAACTACTTGGAAAAGAAAGCGATAATATCACAAGAATAGCGACGGGAATCGGGGAGTTTGATAGAGTGGTCGGTTCCGGAATAGTTCCGGGTTCTCTCATTCTTCTTGGCGGTGACCCTGGAATAGGAAAGTCGACTTTGATTTTGCAAGTTGCATCAAGGGTTGCTAGTAATAACAAAGTCTTGTATGTCAGTGGTGAAGAGTCGTCGAGTCAGGTATCTCTCAGGGCAAGTAGGTTAGGATTACATCCGAATAATTTATTTGTTTTAGCAGAAACAAACGTTGAGGCGGTTATTGACCAAATAAAGTCAGAAAAACCATCATTTGTTGTTATTGATTCTATTCAAACTATTTACTCTGATGATGTGATGAGTACTTCTGGAAGTGTGGGTCAGGTGTCGCTTTGTGCGCAGAAGCTGATGAATCTGGCAAAGTCTGAACATATTGCGATTGTACTCATTGGGCACGTTACAAAAGAGGGTAATCTAGCCGGCCCAAGACTTCTGGAACATTTAGTGGATGTGGTTTTGTATTTGGAAGGAGAGAGATATGGAGGTTTCAGGGTTTTGCGTGGAATAAAAAACAGATTTGGTTCCACAAACGAAACCGGTATTTTTGAAATGAAAAAAAGCGGGATGGAGGAGGTGGAAAATCCTTCTGAGATTCTCCTTTCAGAGAGGTTGAAGTCAGCCTCAGGAACCGCGATATTTGCCACAATGGAAGGTACCCGCCCGCTACTCGTTGAAATACAAGCTCTAACTTCCATAACAAGCTTTGGTTATCCCAAAAGAACTGCAAGCGGGATGGATTTAAATAGGCTCAATTTACTTATAGCAGTTCTTATAAAAAGAGCGGGGATTAATCTTACATATCAGGATGTTTTTATAAATATTGTCGGGGGAATGGCTATCCGGGAACCGGCTATTGATCTGGCTGTAGCACTTGCTATAACTTCTACCTATAAAAACAAGGCGATAAAAGCCGATATGGCGGTTTTTGGAGAAATAGGACTTGCAGGAGAGATAAGAAATGTGGATAATGTAGAAGAACGGATAAAAGAGATAGAAAAGCTTGGTTTTAAATCTGTATTAATCCCAAAATCTTCTAAAATTAGCGAGATAAAGAATGGAAAAATAAAGATAATCCGAGTTTCAAGTCTCAAAGAAGCCATAGATGCAGCGTTGATATAAGAAGCACCTTAAAAAGGAAATAAAAAATGAAAACCGATACACTTTTACTTTTGGTTTTAGTGGCTTTGGTTTTTGGAGGAGTTTTTGCCACAAAACTTTTTCTAAAGTTACCGGCAAAAAGATTCTATATTGGTATACCAGCAATTATTATTGGACTTATTATAGGGACCCTGATATCCCTACCTCTCCAAAAACTTCCCGGCGATTTTGCCATCTGGGTTCCGGTGACAGTGACCGCCGTATGTGTCGTCGCTTCTCTATATCTTTTCTTTGCAAAAACGCAAGGAATAGAGAAGTTTTTCACCGATATCTTTAAAATGGTAAAGATACCAAAGTTTGAAGAAGCAACCAAAAGTAAAGAAAAAAATAAAATGATTCTAGATACCTCGGCCATAATAGACGGGAGGTTTTTGGATGTGGTCAAAACGGGGTTTCTGACAGGTAACTTTATTCTTTTTAGGTTTGTTTTGCACGAACTTCAAAACATAGCTGACTCTAGTGAAAACTTGAGAAGAGAAAAGGGGAAAAGGGGGCTTGAGGTTTTGGATAAACTAAAAAAAGAAAGGGGTGTGAAGCTTGAAGTATCAAACGAGGATGTCCAAGATATCAAAGAGGTTGATGCTAAACTTGTGAAGCTAGCGAAACAAAAAGGCGCTCTTATCCTGACAACTGACTATAATCTTAACAAAGTAGCAAAGATTCAAGGCGTGCGAGTTCTAAATATTAACGAACTCTCTGAAGCGATAAAGCCCATTATAATACCGGGTGAGAAAATGACCCTTAAAATTATCCAGACAGGAAAAGACAAGACACAAGGTGTTGCTTATCTTACCGATGGGACGATGATAGTAGTTGAAAGAGGCGGAAAATCCATTGGTAAGGAGTTGGATGTGGTTATTACACGGATACTACAAACACCCGCAGGAAAGATGTATTTCGCAAAAATAAATGGTTCTGATAATGGTGAAAATCGAAGAAGGAATTGATCTAAAAAACCCTAAATAACAAGAAGCCGAGTGATCAGCTCTTCTAGAAGAACCTCACACTCAGGCTTCAGCCTTTCTATGAATATTCAGATGCCTAATTTTGGGCGGCTTCTGAAAAAGAAAGACTCCTCCTTTGCATCGAACAGCGAAAATCGGATAGGGCTTGAACTGAAGACGACTGATCTCGGTTTCTTTTTTGTCACCAAGACTTTATCGTCGTGTAAGTCCTAACCATGGTATCCTCATCCCTCTGCCTAGCCGGGAGAATAAATCCCTCCTTACCAATTACGAATTGTACTATGAATCTACAAATTACGAATTTTTACGAATGTAAGAAATGATCAATCCCTCCAACTACAAGCCTATTATTTCAAAAATAATGGTTTTTTACAAATCTATGGTTTCACAGTAATTTTTATTGTTTGCGACTGTGCACTTTTTGATGTTTTATCTGTAACCGTTGCATATATTGAATATTCTTTTGGTAGGGGTAAATCGATAGTAGCGGTGTACCCATTTCCATTTGGCATTTTTGAAGCTTGATAACTCGTGCCACCGACAACAGTCACTGTCACAGTATCGACACCGGCCTCAGCCTCTACGTTCATATTTATTTTAACAGGACTCTTTACATTATCGTTGTCTGCTGGAGAGGTAATACTGATAGTGGGAGCTGGTTTGTTAACTTCGGAGCAGCTATCCTGTTCGGTGGGGACAGAGGTATCCCCTGCGACATATCCATTCGCGCTAGCCCATGCAGATATTGGTGCAAACCATCTGGAGTATGCAGGATCACCTTGGGGAATCTCAGCCGTAAGGGAGTTTTTAGTGATTGTTGTTATTTGTGCGGGCGGACAACTGTCATTAACAAGTTTACCTGTGGTTGGGTTTACTCTGTATTCACCGCCTTCACTGCCGGTTGGTACTTTATACCAACTTGGAAATATATCAGTTACGGTTTTCTTTGTAGAGGAAGTTGGTTTCTTACCGGTTATGGCATCTAGCGTGACACTTTTAATACCGGAAGGACGTGAGAACTGTTCAGCCTTTGAGCCTTCTAGGGCCTTATTCATAAATTC
>JBBTZO010000001.1:0-15018 GCA_038061315.1 Patescibacteria group bacterium | reverse complement strand
AATACTATACCCCCGATGATTCCCAGTAGATATGCGAGCAATGCTGCTACGTTTGGGTCAAGACCCGTACCGCTTTTCTTTGTTTCTTCTGCCATTTTTTCACCTCCCTTCATTATTTCTTTTATTAACTCTAGTGCTATTATCTTAAAAAGCTGGTTCCTTTGCAAGGGTATTTTTTACTAAAATGTTTCTCCTTCTTTTCTTGCCAATCCGTGCTTGATACGGAATTTATTCTGATAGGATGTGGATTATCGTCCCGCCTTGATGCGAGGCAGGTCGAGGTCGGGAATGACAGAGGCGCTTAAAAATGTTTGACTCTGTGCTTAATCTGTATTATAATATTCTGGTGATTAAACATATGTAAACATAGTAGATTCGTTTAAGATTTGTAATTCGTAGGAGATATCGTGTCTAAGACAAAGGCAGGCGGTTCAACAAGATTAGGTAGAGATAGTGCAGGTCAAAGGCTTGGAGTAAAGCTTTTTGGTGGCCAGTTTGCGCGTGCCGGGCAAATTCTAATACGTCAACGAGGAACAAAGTGGGAGCCGGGTGAAAATGTCGCCAAGGGTCGTGATGACACACTTTATGCAAAGATTGACGGACATATAAAATTTACAAAAAAAGAACTAAGAAAATATACCGGTAAGCTAAAAAGAAAGACGATAGTAAATATAGAGCCAGTAGAAAAGTAAAAACCAGTCAGAAGACTGGTTTTTACTTCAATTTCTAAATCCGAATTTCTAATTTCTAAACAAACCTCAAATTCAAATTTTCAAACTAGGGACGAAGAGGGTCCGACCGTGTCTCTCACAGGGTCGGACCCTCAAAACAATTATCTAGTTTTTATTTCTCGCCGATGGATGGTACCACTTCAATCGTAATATCGGTTGAGACACCGTGACCAATCTTCACGTGAGCGGTATGTATACCCTTTTCTTTTATTGTTTCAGGGAATTCTATATTTGCCTTGTCTATTTCGTGTCCCATCTTAGATAACTTCTCAGCTACATCCCTGTTTGTTACTGAACCAAATAGTTTTCCCTCTTCTCCGACTTGCATTTCTAGTTTCACTTTCGTTCCCGATATTTTTTCAGCTACTTTCTCTGCAGTTTTAACCCTACTCTCTTCTTCTTTTTTAATTTTTTCTAGCCTGCCTTCAATTTTCTTCAGCTCTTCTTCTGTTGCCAAGACTGCCAAGCCCTTTTTTAAAAGAAAGTTTCTTGCGTATCCATCGGGGATATTTTTTACATCACCGACTTTATTGTTCTCTACGTTTTCAAGAAAAATTATTTTTACCATATGGTCCTTTCCTTGTTAGTTACTCTGTCATTTCGACCGCCGCCACGCTAGTGGGAAGCGGAGAAATCCCTTAAATTGAAAATTATCACTTAAGCAACTCCATTGCTTTATCCATCTGTGGATCACGACTATTACTAAAGTCATCATCTGATAGTTTTACTTCGATATCAGGCATAAGTCCTTCTTTTGATATATTTACACCTTTTGGTGTGTACCAGTGAGCTACAGTGACCTTCAGTTGTGAGCCGTCAGGTAGTTTCTCTATTTCCTGGACAGAACCCTTGCCAAATGTTTTTTCGCCTATTAGCTGGCCTCTCCCATTATCTCGAATTGCCCCGGCTAGTATTTCAGAGGCAGAGGCGGAACCGTTATTTACAAGAACAACTAGAGGGTATTTGCCTTTGTCTATCATCTTGCCATTTCCGCTGGCCTTGAATGACTGGCTTTTGTTTTTCTTTTCTTGTTTTTCGGTTACTATCGTTCCCTTTTCTATAAATTCGCTTGCCACATCAATAGATGAGTCAAGATATCCGCCAGGGTCATTTCGTAGGTCTATGATGGTACCTTTTACATTTTTTGCTATCCCGGCTTCTTCAGCCTCACGGACAAGTCCCGCTGTGTTTTCGTCAAAACGAGAAATCGTAATCTTCAAAATATCTTTATCTATAGAATATTTGACGCTTTTGACCTCTATCTTTTCACGCTTAATGGTGTAGTCCTGTTCTTTACCGCCTCGTTCTATGGTCAGCTTAACTTCTGTTCCTTCTTGGCCGCGGATTTTCATTACCGCCTCATCTATTGCTAGACCAGAAGTACTCTCATCGCCAATTCTGTTTATCAGGTCACCTGTTCGTAATCCTGCTTTTTCTGCCGGAGAACCAGGAACCGGTGCGATGACGGTTAAGCGATCTTTTTTTATGCCTATCTCTGCGCCGATACCGGAGAATGTTCCGGCTAGATCCTCTTCAAATGTTTTTGCTTCATCAGGATTAAGAAATGCCGTATAGGGATCTCCTGTGGCTTTTACCATCCCTGAGACTGCACCATAGAGAAGTTTTTGCGGATCTATGTCTCCATCATATTTTTCATTAACCATATCCCATGTTTTCCAAAAAATCCCGAAGTCTACAGATTTCTGGGAAAATTTATTGGTAATCTGAGGTAGAAATCCGCCAGTTGGCAAGGATCTTTGGTAACCTAAAATATACCCACCCGAAAATAGTAGAAATGCGATGAGAATAGATATTATTAAACTTTTTTTATTCTTTTTCATTTTGTCTGTGTCATTCCGACCCTGTTCGGCTACGCTCAGGGCAGGCTACGAGCGGAGGAATCCCTTTCTTCTGTGTATTAAGCAAGGTCTAACCTTGCAAGCAATTTTCCTTCTCTGTCATCTCGAGCGCAGTGAAACGAAGTCGAGAGATCCCTTTCTCTGTAAGCTTTTTAAGGGATTTCTCCGCTATGGTCGAAATGACAATACTAAACTAAGTACCTAACCATTCTATCTTTTCAGAGCTCAAAAATCAATTGTGTATTTGGAGAAATTAATGCGCATGACCGCTACCCCAGTCGGTTCCGCCCGTAGATATTGGAATGTCCATATAGTCTAGTGGATCTACGGTATTACCTGGGTAGGATGGACCAGGACCAGGGTCGCTTGTGTAGAGGCTAAAATGGAGATGAATTGGCCAGTATGGTGTACCACCAACCCCACCGACGACATCACCGGTATTTACCGTATCTCCAGGTGAAAGATAGGATGGCGAAATCATGTGGGCATATAGAGAGTAATAACCATTACCATGTTTTACTACCACCCAGTTTCCCCAGCCACCTGATGGTGATGTTCCTGTAGCATGAACAGTACCAGGACCAATCGCCATAATCGCCGTGCCTGCTCCAATTTGTGCTACATCAATGCCGTTGTGTATTTGTCCACCATAAGAACCTTCTCTTGCAAACTCTGTCATACCAAATCCTTGTGAAATATAGCCACAATCAAGAGGAAACTTAAATATCGGATTTTTTGCTCGTATAACACCACCACCGCCCTTACAGTATGAATATCCAGCACTCATTCTCTTTGATAGTTCTCCTCTAAGCTTCTTTTCATCTCCCATAACCTGAGATAGGTTTGTTTCTTTTTGTGCTCGTTGCTGATCTAGTCCTGCTTTTACTGAAGCTTGTTGTGATTTCAAGGATTGTACTCTGTCTTTTTGTTTTTCAAGGTCTTTTTTCTTTTTATCCAACTCTTCTTTCATTTGTTTAATTTTAACTACCATATCTTTAATCTTTATCTGCATGGTTTGGAGATATTCCGATCTATCAACAAAATCTGAAAAACTGTCTGAGCTTGCCACTAGTTCAAGTGGAGATGTATTACTTTCTTCATAAATAACTCTCATATATTCATTTAGCGTTTCTTTTTTAACCTTCAAATCTTCTTCTGTTTTGGTGATTTGTTGATTTGTTTGATCAATTTCTACAACCAAGCTTGATAGCTCTGATTCGGTTTGGTTGAGTTGTTGTTGCAAGGCGTTTATTTGTGCATCATAAGTAGCCACCTCACTAGAGAGTGTGTCTTTTTGACTTGATAGGTTATTGATTTGATCTCTAAGTTCCTGGTTTGTTTGTGCGCGTAGAAAGTTTTGAGGAGCGAAAAACATCACAAACAGAGCAACTATGACAGATGCCTTAAAGAAAGATTTTGAAAATGTATTTTTAATTCTCTTCACAAGCGTTATTATAATACGTTTACGTTTAATTTACAAAAACAAAGTTACTTATATAGACGTTTGGGAATGGTTTGTTTGGACCTTGCCACGGGTCATTCATTACCCATCTTCCATCGGCACTTTTACCTATGATGACAACTGAGTGATCATAGGAATAACCAGGGAGAATCCTACCCGAAGCAATAAAAGGTATTCCATATGTTGCTAAATAATCTGCTTTTTGGTGTTCAGCTGCTGTTGGGGCATTATAGTTACTACTGAGATAGAGACTTCCATAATATTTTCCATTTGGGGCTAATCCACTGCCAGAAAAATATTTAGAATTCGTTGCAAACTGACCGGGGTAAATATTATAGCCATAAGATTGAAATATCATAACTAGACTAGTTAGTTTGCAACCATACCATTTAATAGTATCACTTGTACCGTTAATTGAAACGTTAGCCCAACGGGAATCATATTGGTAAAGTTGTGGGACGCTTCTTTGAGATGGTGGTGTAGGGTTTCCTGTTGGTGGTGGAGTAATAACTACAGGTGGCGCAGGTGGAGGGGATGGTGGTGGGTTTCTCAATAATTCCTCTAATTCTGCTTTCTGTGCCTCCTTGACTGCAATGGAGTTTTGATATTGTTTTCCTTGGCTGTTAGCTTGATTTAAAAGCATTTGTTTTCCGTATCGTTCATTATCCAGCTCTGCTTTCTGATCTAGTTGTGTTTTTTGTAGGGATGCTATTTCTTGCTTCTTTTTCTCTACATTGTTTTTATTATCTTCAAGTTGTTGTCGCAGGTTTTTTATTTGTCCTATAGTTTCTTTTGTTTTTAGTTGCATTGTTTGCAGATACTCCGTCTGGTCTACAAAATCAGAGAAACTGTTTGAGCTGGCAATAAGTTCCAGAGTCGAGGTATTGGAGTTTTCATAAATCACCTTCAACTGTTCCCTTAAAGACTCTTTTTGTATTTTTAGGTCTGCTTCCTTTGTGGCTATTTGTCCGTTTATATCTGTAATCTGAGTATTTTGGACATCTATTTGCATTTGAGTAGCCTGAATCTGGAGTTGGATTTGCTGGATTTTACCATCGTAAATAGCAACTTCATCTGCGAATGTTTTTGCTACTGCCCTTTTTTCGTTTAACTGAACGGTTAATGTTGAAATCTGGGCATTTAGATTATCCACATCAGCTTGAGTTTCAGCATGAACCGGTTGGTTACCGGAAGGAATAAAAACGATAGTTAATAAAAAAAGAGCCAATATACAAACAGCTCTATAAAAAGAATTAGATAGACTTGCCTCGCCGAATCTTTTAAGCGCAGGCGGGTTGTTTTTTATTTTGGTTTTTGTTTGAAATTTTTTTGTGAAATTCACTTGTTCCCCCCTCACATACTATATCATAACAATTACTATTATCTTGTCAATAGTAAAACCATAGCAGTATCATTCTACAGCATAAGAGGAAGAAATCAAGTATAAGAATTACAAAAATACAAAGGTTCGACCCTGCCATAGGGTCGAACCTTAATGATAGGTTTTTCCCTATTCTAGGGTTAGGCCCCTTAGTAGCTTAAGGGAATCAATCTTGTAGTCTTCTACAAATTTTTTGTATTCTTTAGGATTCTTGAATTGTTCGAGAACAGGTGTGGGTTTCAGCCAAGTTGGTCTATTCTCACTATCTAAATAACCCTTATAACTTGAGTAAAGATAATTTTCAAGTTTTTGATCTATTTCCCTGGGATTGATGTGAATATAGCGCGAAAGATGGATTAGGTACTCGTCTTTATCAACTAGTACGGCCTTGTATGTTCCCTGGAAAAGACTGCCTACTCGCTTATATTTTTTGTTAAAATAAGCAACGTAGGCATTAGAAATGCTTCTCATAAACTCTGTCATGCTGGTTTCATCGAGTTGTTGTATTAAAAAGTGAAAATGGTTTGACATTAAACAATATGCGAGCAGATCAAGTGTTTCTGATTTATTCCTGACACTAATATTATCCGTGTAATCAAGTTCTTTTTCGTCGGTAAGTGCGGTTTTAAGTAGGTGTAAAAAGACTTGATGGTCCCGATTATCACAAAAAATAGAGCGCTTCTCAACACCACGATTATAGACATGATAAATACCTCCCGGAACAAATTTTTTGACAGTATTTTTACTTGGCATTTAACCATTATTATTTATAGAGAAGAACCTGTCAATAGGGTTCGACCCGCTAAGCGGGTCGAACCTTGTTGAGTGGGTTTGTTAGTTAATGTATACGGCGCCGTAGTTGTAAGGATTCACAACACGGGTTGAGAATGAGTATGGTATCCAGTTATACTCTGAGATGAGTACTGAGCCGTTGTCATAAATGGCCTCAACTATAGCTACATGTCCATAACCGCCGATGTATGGCATCACCATAACACTGCCAACTGTAGGGCCACCACCAGCCATACGTGCCCAGTCACCGGCATTTCCCATAGCTCTTGGCACAGGTCTTCCCATGGCTGCTCTTTTCCAAGCAGCATAAGAGGTACACTCACCTATCAAGTATCCCCACGGGTCCGGCGTGTCTATGAGGTTTCTTGGGGGTGGACTTCCATATGGATAGCCAGAGGATCCGGCAGTCAGACCTTCACCAAACTGAACCGACATAGCTGCTTTCTGGGCATAAAGATCATCCAGCTGGCCCTGTAGTCCGACAGCGTCCGCCTGTGCCTTAGCGAGAAGTGAATCTTTTAAGGTACGTTGCTGGTCCATTCCCTGTTTTTGGAGAATTTGGCTTTTTTTCATTTCGTCTAGTTGAACTTTTTTTGCATCAAGTTCTGCTTTTAGTTTTTTAATCCTATCTACAGTTTCTTTTATCTTTAACTGCATAGTCTGCAGGTATTCACTCTTATCCACAAATTCAGAAAAACTATTTGAACCCGCTATTTGCTCCATAGGCGAAACATTGCTATCTTCGTAAATAACACTAAGATACTCATTGAGTATTACTTTTTGTTTTTTGAGTTCTGCTTCCACCTCCACAATTCGCGCAGTTGTTGTTTCTATCTCTATCTGAGTTGCTTCCATTTGTAGTTGAAGCTGAGTTATTTGCCCATCAATAATCTCAATTTGATTTTGAAGATTTGTGGCCTCTCCCCTTTTTGCTTCCAGGTTTTTTGAGACTTGATCTATTTGACCATTTATTTCGCCAAGAGTTGCTGCCTCAGCGGGATGGGTGTTTGTTGGTACTATAAACAGAGAAACTAGAAACAGCAAAACAACCGCAAAGGCCTTTTGCTGTGTATTTTTTATATTCATATGATATTTCTTGAGACCAGTAAAGTACTTGTTCTACCAGTACTATTCAAGGTTTTCCTTTCAGTTTGAGTAATATTTGAGTGCCCAGTTTCCGTTAATGTTTTTGGGCAACTGGGGCATTCTCTCAAAAGCAAGGACTTGAGTCAAGCATAAAGGAAATCAAATAATCAAGCACCAAAACTCAATGTTCAACAAAGAATCAAACATCAAACAAACATACCCTTTTAATATTTGATCATTAAGGTTTGTTTGAGTGTTGATATTTGAATTTTGATAATTTGAAATCTATGATTTCTTCAGGTATTTTCTAATAGCAATAGAACTTGAAGTGACGCCTATAGTTATGCCGACACCGAGCATCAGAATCACTAAAGTGGCAAGATTTTTAATTAAGAATCCAAATACTTGATCGCCGGTATCGCCCTCACCGAAGTAGCTATTAAACGAAACGGCCAAAAGGCGTAGAGTTATAGAAATTGCGACAAGAGATAGAATGGTTCCAAAAACACCATACATGATCCCCTCTATTAAAAAGGGCCACTTGATAAACCATGGATTTGCACCGACTAGCTTCATGATTTCTATTTCGTCCTTGTGTGTATAGATGGCGGTACGGATGGTATTAAAGATAATGATTAGGGAGGTGATAATAAATGCACCCGCCAGTCCCCAGCCGATTTTCTTTATAAATTCGGTGGCCTTAAAGAGGCGGTCGATAACTTCTTTGTTTTCTTTGTAGCTGACTTTTCTGACCATGCTTTTATACTCTTCCTTTTCAAACACGGGGAGAAGTGTGCTGAGTTTGTCTGGGTTATAGGTCTTGATCTCCAAGCTTGCTGGCAAGGGATTCTCTCCCCCATCATCAAGTGACTCCTTTAGTTGTGGGTTGTTTTTGAATTTTTCCTGATACCTTGCTTTCGCCTCGTCCTTTGAAACATACTTCACTTTTTTCACATCGGGATTATCTGAAAGCTCCTTTTGAAGGTCTAGGACGGTTTGCCCCTTTGCGCTATCGGAAATATAGACACTGATGTCTATTTTATCTTGGATTGTCTGTATTCCTTGAGTCAGTACTATATTCAGGATTAAAAATATTGAAATCGTTAAAAGGGTCAGAGTCATGATAATAGTAGACGCTAAAGACAACCACCCATTTCGAAGGAAGTTTGTGAATCCGGTTTTTATTAATCTATAAAATGTTGTAAACATATCTCTTATTTTCCTTTAATAACTTACTTTTCTAACAATGGTTTTGTATTGGTCTTTTTCAATGATTGGTAATAACGTCTCAATCTTGTTTGAATCATATGTTTTCACTTCTAAACTCGCTGGTAAGGGGTTCTCTTCTCCTTCTTGGAGAGATTCTTTCAGTTGATTATTGTTTTTGAACTTTTCGAGGTAGCGTTCTTTTTCCTCATCCTTTGATATATATTTAACCTCTTTAACATTTTTGTTTTCAGAGAGTTCTTTTTGAAACTGTTGAATAAGGCTGCTATCGGCGCCATCTTTTAGGTAAACTTTTATCTCTGATTTTATGTTAAACACCTCGTTCTTTAGTCTATTCTTATTAAAGTAACTGAACGCTCCAAGGCAAATTAGGATGACACTTATTATGAAAAAAACTATTAATAGAATGAATCCTATCTTCTTAGACATTACTGTAGTGCATACCTCCCGACTTCTTGATCTTTTACCAGCTTACCATTTTTCAGTGTGATAACTCTCTTTTTTAGGGTATTTACTATCTCTTTATTATGCGTTGTTAATATCACGGTTGTACCATATTCATTTACTTTCAAAAGTAGGTCTATGATTTCCCATGCGTTTTTGGGGTCGAGATTTCCTGTGGGTTCATCAGCTATCAGTATTTTTGGTTCATGGATTAGGGCTCTGGCTATGGCTGCTCTTTGTTTTTCTCCACCGGAAAGCATTTTTGGAAAATCCTTAGCTTTGTTTTCAAGTCCTACCATTTTCAAAACTTGTGGAACCCGACTTCTGATAGTCTTATTACTAATACCGGCAACCTCCAGCGCGTAGGCTATGTTTTCATAAACTGTTTTTTTGGGAAGAAGTTTGAAATCCTGAAAAACCACACCGATTTTTCTTCTTAAATATGGAACATCTTTCTTCTTTAATGTTGCGTAGTTGATACCGCCGACTGTGATTTTCCCGGAAGTCAGTTCTTCTTCATGGGTTATAAGTCTGGTCAATGTTGACTTGCCTGCACCGGAAAGACCAACAAAGATGATAAATTCCTTAGGCTTTATATGAACACTTAGGTTGTCCAGTGCCTTCTTTTCACTTTTACCATATATTTTTGTTACACCTTCTAGATATATCATGGTTTTTAATCGTTAGTTTAATGATTTTTATTAATTTTTCCAAATTTCATTCATTAGTCCGGATATCTACCGGTAATTTCTAAATCCTAATATCTAATTTCTAAACAAATTCTAAATTCAAATGTTCAAAATGTTTTGGATTTACTATTTTGTGCTCAGGTTTTTCCTCTAACACGTTTTATAGGATAACAAACTTTCTATTTTCCCGCAACACTATACTTTAAAAAACTTTCCACAAACTCATCAATGTTACCCTCTAGGATAACACTAGTGTTTGATGTTTCTTGTCCGGTTCTATGATCTTTGACCATATTATAAGGGTGCAAGACGTATGAACGGATTTGATTTCCCCACTCTGCCGATTTCGTGTCACCGCGGATATCAGATATTTCTTTTTTTGCTTTTTTATCTTCTATAATCTTAAGTCGGGATGCTAAAACTTTGAGTGCGGACTCCTTGTTTTGAAGCTGGCTTCTTTCTTTCTGGCAGGTGACAACAAGCCCGGATGGAATGTGTGTTATTCTGACTGCACTGTCGGTGGTGTTTACTCCCTGGCCGCCGTGACCAGAGGCCTTAAATGTCTCAATCTTTAAATCTTTATCTTCTATCTGTGCTTCGGCTGTTTCTATTTCGGGGATTATATCAACTAGGGCAAAGGATGTGTGCCGTGCTTTATCTGCGTCATACGGCGAAATCCTTACTAGCCTGTGAACTCCCGACTCACTTCTGAGATATCCATAAGCCCACATGCCGGATATTTCTACGGTCACACTTTTTATTCCCGCTTCATCTCCGCTTGAGATTGAAAGAATGGTGGCTTTGAAGCCTTGTTTTTCGCAGAATTTCAAATACATTCTAAGGAGCATCTCCGCCCAATCCTGTGCATCAATCCCGCCGGAACCTGCGTATACACTCAAAATAGTGTTGTTTTTATCATATTGACCACTAAAGAGCATCGTGAACTCTGACCTATCTAGGTCTTTTTCAAGCTCCTCTATCCCCTTTTTAACTTCTGCTACGATTTCATGATCATTCGCATGAGCGATTCGTGCTATCTCAAGCAAGTCTTTTGTTCTTTTTTCTAGGTCCTCCCACTCATCAATCTGTTTTTTGAGTTCAGAAACCTCGGTCATTACTTTTGTTGCCTTTTCTCGATTATCCCAAAAACCTTCACGAGAGGACTCTTTTTCAAGCTCATCGGCTTTTTTTACTAGTTCAGAAATAGACAGTGCTTTCTTCGCACTTTCAACTCTTTTGAGGATTTTTTCTATTGGTTCAACAACTTCTTTCATATCAGTAGTATAACGTATTGTCATTCCCGTGGAAACGGGAATCCAGACCGATTAAGATATAACAAGGAAAGATTATGGCAAAGATGTGACGGTGGGTCAAGCTTGAGGAGAATAGTGGTTATTCGTCATTCTGGCTTGTCCAGAATCTAAAGTAGTAAAAAGGAGGCTAGATTCTGGACAAGCCAGAATGACATGAATTGATTAAATCAAAAGAGAGCCGATTTCTCGGCTCTCTTTTTTCTAGTTCTCTGTTACTGACGTTTTAATGTGTCGGTAAGAGTTTTTCTACTTTTTCTCCACATGTATCCGGCGTATCCAAGTGCTCCTGTTCCCATGATTCCGCCAGTTACTTCAACCGGTCCAGAAACTGGTAGTGAAGCTGGTTGACCTGGAGGTGGGGGTGGAGGGGAAACTTGCTGATTACCAAACCAGAGAGTTTTGTCTGGACAGACTCTGGTTAATTGAGATATACCGGTTGTGGATTTCCAACCATTCTGCAGTTCCTCAGTAACAGAGTACTGTCCTTCTTCAAGACCTGCGTATGTTAGAGATCCGCCAGAGTTGGTTGTTTTGGTATCTTCAAGATTAGTACCTTTCAAGGTGAATTTCCAGTTCGGTAGAAGCGGTTCGTTCTCCTGTCTTACCGCATCACCATTTAAGTCGTTGTACTTGTTAACTGTGATTGTGCATCTGCCTCTCTGGATACAGACTGTAGTTCTGGCAGTGTCAGAGATTTCGCCTACACTATCTGCTCTTGTGAATCCGGTGTTATTAAGCTCTTGGCATCCGTCATTAGGAAAATCATTATTGATTTTTACTTCAAATGTCAGATAACCATCTTGTCCAGGAACGAAGTTACCCATATTTACACCATTTCTAATTTCATCATCAGTAATAGAACGGCTAGTGGTCCCAACCGCAATCTTACCAGAGCCAGAAACTAGAGTTACATGAGGGGGAAGAACATCTCGAACCATTACATTGTTTGCTGTTGTCTGAGAGTTATTGAGGACCCTAACAGAGTACCTAAGAGTATCTCCCGGCACACCATTATCGTAATCTCTCCATACGGGGTCGGACGTGTGGTTGCTTACATTTTTCTCAATTATAAGACTTGGAACTTGTGGTTGAACTGAACATACTCTAGTCGTTGCAGTTGAGGTGAGTGGGGTTGTGATTCTAGAGAATGCGGTTAGTCCGGTGTTAACTAGGTCTGCACACTGTCCCTGTGGAATGTCATTATTTATCCTTACCTCAAAGGTCATTCTACCATCTTGCCCTGGAGCCCAGTCGCCCGCATCAACTCTGCCAGTAATAGCGGAGTCGGGAATATTGTAGGTATTGTTGCTGATCATCATTCGTCCGGTTCCGGGTATTAGTGTTACATGAGGAGGTAGTACATCCCATATAGCCATACCTTCCGTTGATACAGTTGAGTTATTTTTAACGTAGACATCATACTTGAGCGTCTCTCCTGCTCTTGCTGTGTTGGACTTTCTCCAGACAGGATCACCAGACGAGCTTACTTTCTTTTCTATAGTAATGCCTGGGGTGGCAGGGGTTAGCTGTATTACGATGGGGTTTCCACAAGCTTTGATTATTCCGTATTTGAACTGCCCATTATACATATATACCCAAGCAGTAAGAATGTTTACGTCTGGTCTGAAGTTGGCACTAGGAGAAGCCCAGTAGAGACCAGCCCATGGAGTAGAAGGGCCATTTATGCCATATGTGCCTCTTTGACCGTTGAGTGCATTTGAGGCAACCATAGTACCGCCAACCCAAACACTGCCATCTCTGTGTATCTCGCCGTCAACCATTCTAGAACTTAAAACGTCATTAGGGAAAATACCCATTCTACCAAGCATGGTTCCAATGTCGCCATTTCTGCCATCTCCGTTTGCCATCTGATTTGCAAACTCTGTTTTTGAGTTTGAACCACAAAAGACTACATTTGGCTCATAACATGGCCATGCAGAGGTTGAAGACTTAATCCCAAAAGGGGTAAAAAGCACAGCTATGAGAGCTGCTATCGGGATGATTCCCAGTAAGGTTTTTAATATTTTTCTTTTCATTTTTTGCCCCTTTCTTTTAGGGTATTAATTCTTTTATAAATAGCCTATATGTCAAAGATTTTTTGGCATATATTTCTGTTTACAAATTTGTGTCCCAGAGGGGACCCTCGTTTTCATACGAGAGTCCCCTCACGGGTAGTACTGTTATCTTCTGCCGATACCCACTATGGAGCGGGTACTGGCGTGGGTACGGGGTCAGGAGTCGGCGTTGGTACCGGTTCCGGATCGGATGGAGTTGTTGGCACGGGGATAGGGATCGGCGTCGCAGAACCTGCTTCAGGTCCCGGGCTATGCACCGGGTAACCACCCCACTCTATGCCGTCCGGCAAAACATTGCCGAGACTACCCGTGTACCCAGTATCCACCCCGCTGCCATTGGAGCTTTGCACAACAGGTATTACTGCTTGGCAGTGGTCCTCGGCTTTGGTGGCCTCCTCGAGGTAGTAACTTACTACAACCTCGAGTTTGTCGACGTATGCTCGACGGTTGCGCTGGTTTGCGAGATAAGCATTCCAGCTTTTGGGATACGTTTCTTCCGCAACCTTTAGTGCCGCTTTTTCCGCGTCGTTAGTTTCTTCTTCGTCCTTTCCCTCTATTGTCGGAGCGACAATCTTGGTAATCTCGGTCGTCACTGGTAGCGGGATTGCCGGGTAATCGCCGAGGCATTTAACTGCCTTGACAGCTAATCCACGTGCCAGGCCGGAATGGTAGTTGTTGTGGTCTACCTCTTTCTTGTAAGCCACTCCATCTTCGATGTCGAGCGCGATTACGAGATCATTCGTGGCCACGACCGTGTTCCAGCGGTCCCGCAGTTCCTTCTTGGTGTTGGCGGGGGTGTAGTTATCACCTGCCAGGGCGACGGCCGCTATAATAGCAGCAGCCATCAACAGGCACAGCGGAATCAGTATCATCAAGAATTTTTTCATGATACTCACCAATCCTTTCTTTTCCCGAATAGTTCTCCATAGAAGTTATACCAGACATCAGGGTTGTTTATTTTGTCCCTGATTTTCTGGAGGATTCTGGTTAAGGTTTTCATAGTAAACCCCTTTCGCACCGACGCGAATCACGGTTTGGATAAGATAACAGTATTTTACTTTCACCTAATAGGTGAAAGATAAGTCGAAGTCAAGGAACATTACTAAACATTTTTTAGCAACGAAATTTTGAGTTTGACCCGCGCACTATTTATAAAGTGCGGGGTGAGATATTATCAAAAACTCAAGCCCAAAATTCCGCCAACAACGTCGAACGTTGTTTTACCAAGTCAAACTTGGTTCAATCAATCCTGTTTTGTTAAAAATACAAAGGAAGGTCCTCTTTTAGACCCTCCTTTGTATTCAACGTTCATCAACCACTCTTATGGTTGATATAACAATATATCATAAACATAATATATTGTCAAGTGTTTTCTCGATTTTGTCATTTCGACCGATACCACGTTAGTGGAAAGCGGAGAAATCCCTTAAAAAATAAACAGGAATTTGCAAACAAGAGAAAGGGATTCTTCGGCTTCACTCTGTTACGCTCAGAATGACAATACTCTGCCGGGCCATTTCGACCCTATTCTAAAACAAAAAACCTTTTATTTAACTGTTGATTATCACAAATAATATGCTTTTTTTACCCTTAGCGCAAGTATTTTATACAAAATGACCAAAGGACCCCAAAGGGGTCCCTACTCCTGGTCTGGTGATATCAGCTTCGTAACCATATGATGCCGGCCGTTGCCAACAGGAGCACTACTGCTCCCAAAATCCATTTCTTCATTGCCTACACCCCTTCCTAGTCATCGTCTTTATAGCATTTTCCGAAGTTCTCGTTGTGTTGCTTATACACTTTTATTCTTTTGAAGAGTAAAACGAGAACCAAAAGAGCGAAAGCCACCATTATCACAACGATACCAATATTTATATCAGGCATAATATCTCCTAGTTTGGTTCTATTTAATCACCAGACATATTGAGTTGATATATGTACCTCGGATTCTCACCGATT